>JAYYJC010000051.1:0-10000 GCA_036146655.1 Myxococcota bacterium
TTGGTGTCAAATAAACCCGATAGTCGCCAGGCTCAATACTCTTAGATGGAAGCGCCAAACGACTCAATTGTGATTTCGCTGTTCGCATTTTTTGCTGCAACTGCGAGCTGGACCATTCTTGACCTGCATAACCACTCTTGACCGCTTTATCAGCACTGTGCACCAAACTCCAATCTAAGTTGAAGTTGCGAGTAGAAAACCAACTGCGTTGGCCGTAGGAACTGGCAAATGCACTGTAAATTTGACCTGAAGCGAGAATCCCAACCATGTCTGTTCCAGCTGCTGCATCTAGTATTTCAGCTGTCATTTGCTCACTGGAAGGTAGATCTTTCTCATTGCTGTGATGAGTCTCCACATCCGATTCATGGATAAGCAAGTGCGGGTCTTCAGGCAAATGTGGCAGCAAGTCTCTAAGCTTGGCGAGTTCCGAGGTCAGTAACGCCTTATCTGAAGGGATGTCACCAGAAAGGGTCACCTCAACACTGGCGTGACGTTGTCCCTCGATGAGCCTCAAAGTACAATAGCTTTGAGCGACAGAGCCAGGCTGGCGTATTTTTGCATGATTAAAACGAACAAAGTCACTTTGTTCGCCATCAAAAGTACATGTCATGGCTTCAGAAGAGGCCAACATAGACTGAACATGATCAGCCAATTCAAATACAGACTGGGACATGGTTTACAGCCCTCCAAAAACTTCTACATCCGCAAAACAGCACGCCGGTGAGGCGTGTCCAACACGAATGATTTGATTGGGCTCACCTTTGCCGCAATAAGGGGTACCCAGTACCTCGAAAGTAGAGGCATCTCCAACGGACTTCAGTGCCCTCCAGAAAGTGGCTGAGATTCCGCGGTAGTTGGGCTTTTTTACAATGTGCTTGAGTTCGCCATTTTCAATAACTTGACCCAATTCACACCCAAACTGAAATTTGTTTCGAGAATCATCAATGGACCAGGAGGTATTGGTCTTCATTAGAACACCTTTCTCAATGCCGGACACCATTTGCTCTAGGCTGTGGTCGCCCACTTCAATGTTAAGGTTAGCCATACGGTCGATCGGTGGGCGATTCCATGACGACGCACGGGAGTTTGCAACACCGGGCTGATTAGCACGGGAACCAGACAAGTTCGAGCCCAGAGGTCGCTCGAGAATGCCTTCTTTAATCAAAAAGGTCTTTTCAGCTTTGTGACCTTGATCGTCGAACTGATAACTCGCAAATTCTTCAGGAATACTGGGATCAAATGTCACATTAAGCAAGTCGGAACCATACCGATAAGAGCCAAACATGTCTAGTGTCACAAAAGAAGTGCCCGCATAGTTTCGCTCATCACCCAATATGCGGTCAAGTTCAAGAGGATGACCAATTGATTCATGAATTTGAAGCATCATTTGATCGGCACACAATATAAGGTCCATTGTGCCCTCAGGACAATCTGGTGCTTCCAGAAGCTGGATGGCTTCTTCAGCAAGCCGAAGGGCTCCAGATTCAAATTGAAGCGCATTGAGACGCTCAAGTCCACCCTGCTGAGACATGCCTCGCCCACCCATTGAACGGCGCTGCGTATTGGTTCCCTGATTGGCAATGGCAGCCATATCAGGTGCAATGTGACGAAGGTGTTGGTGGATATGTCCACCAGTCGTACTCAGGTAAAGGGTTTCCACATCCACAGACATTAAGGAGGCGTACCACTCTACAATGCGGTCATCGATCGGCAATACAGCATTTATTCGCTTGAGCATGTCAAGCTTGTCACGGATTGAGGATGTTCCCCAAGGCGTTCCCACGGGGGTACTGTAGCTTCCTTTTTCAGAGGACATCTTTAACTGTTCAGCACCAAAAACTGAGCGAGATGCGCTCATTTCAGCCCACGACTTGGCTCGATTAATGGCTTCACGGATTCCACTGATGCTCATGTTCGAAGTTGCCGCATATCCCAAACCACCGTTGTGATGAACAGTGAGCATTACCCCTCTGTCTTGCTTGCTCTCAACAGGTTGGACGATGTGCTTTCGAACGGTCAGCGTTTCAGTCTGCTCACAAACATAACGAAGTGAAACATTGTCCACATTGCTTGGCAATGCCGCTTGAAAGTTGGACTCAAGATTGGACAGGTCCATTTCTCACCCCTTATAAAAATTGCGCTTAACTAACCCATTGCTGACGGAATGTCACGCAGAAATATCTGTCAATTCGTCATGGTTTTCCTTGCGGATGATACACTCAAGAAATCACAACCGCTAAGGTGTAAGCGAACACAGGTTCGTCCATTGTGTTAGGAAGATCACATTTGCAGCGTGGAGAACGAGAATGCCCACTTCATATGACGGCACACAATATTGGGATTACCCAACCATCGAAGCATGGTGCATCAAATTTTGCGAGGATCACCGTGATTGGGCAACGCTTGAAACCATAGGATACAGCCGTGAAGGGCGTCCCATACTGCTCGTGACTCTCGGCGGCGACCCCACAGCAGTCCCCACATTTTGGCTAGACGGTGGAACCCATGCCATGGAGTGGACTGGGGTTATGGCCACCCTTTACGCCCTCTCAGAATGGGCCAAAGAATTCGACACGGAAGATGGTCAAGAATGGTTTAAAAACAATGCCATTTGTGTACTGCCTTGCATCAGTCCAGATGGCTATCAATGGGTACACGAAGGCAAACCCCTTTTGAGGTCAAGTACACGTCCCCCACTGCCAGGCACCCAAATGACAGGGTTTACTCCTCAAGACATCAATGGAGATGGGACTGTTTCGTACATGCGGTGGATGCATCCGGCAGGGCCATTTGTAAGGGACTCGAGCAGTGAGATGGGCGTTCGCTTTCGACAAATCCATGACAATCCCGCTCAGGCTTGCTTTTTAAGCCGTGAAGGCCTTTTTGTAAATTGGGATGGAAAGCGATGGATTCAGGCCCCTCGCACACATGGCGTGGATCTTAACCGAAACTTTCCTGTTCACTGGAACCCGTTCAGCATGGGCGGAATGGACGGTGGGATTCATGCCCTTTCAGAACCAGAAGCAAAGACTTTAATGGATGCTGTTGTTGGCCGTCCTGGAATCGTCTCAGCACTCACCAACCACACTTATACGGGTGCCCTATTGGTTCAACCCTACCGAAAAGACAGTCCCTTGAAGAGTACAGATCTCAAACTTATGAGTCGACTGGCCAACGAGGCAGTGAGAGGAACTGCCTACAAAGTCATGAAAGTCCACCCAGAATTCACTTATGATGACTCCAATCCCATTGTGGGTGTGTGGGCGGACTGTCTCTCGAGCACACTGGGAATCCCAGGCTACACGCTCGAACTTTGGAATCCCTTTGGCTTTGCCGGTATCGATAATGCTAGCCCAGCACAGTTCTTTAGGAATCCGGATCCAGAAATGGTCTCTAAAGTGATGAACGCAGCCGCCAAAGAAGCCCCCATTCCATGGACAAAGTACGAACACCCTCAGTTGGGACCTGTTGAAATTGGCGGGTTTGACTACCTTAGAACCATACGAAACCCACCCGAGCGGCTGCTACAGCAGGAATGCCAAGATGGTTTTGTGGTGGCACAAGCGCTCCGATTTTCACTGCCCAAGCTTAAGGTGACTCCCACTTCCAATCACATTGGAGAAGAATTATTTGAGGTAGAAGTCATGATCGAAAACTTGGGTTACCTCAGCACAATCGGACTTGACAGAGCCCAACAACTGTCTCTAACCTCAGGCATCACGCTTCAGATTGATCTCACAGTCCCTGACCAAAGTTTGATTTCTGGTGAAGCAACCACTGACCTTGGCGTACTCGATGGATGGGGAAACATGCAGGTCAGCGGCGCCATTTCGTCAGTGTACCCCAAAATGAGCAGCAGAGGGCATCGTAATTTGGCCAGATGGATCATCAAAGGCAGAGGAAAGGTAACAATCTCATGGCACAGCCATAGAGCGGGCCAAGGTCAACTCGATATTAAGCTTTAAAGTCATTCAAGCAAAGACAAAAACAAAGACCGCAGCCGCCACAATGGCGCTCACAGCCAATAGCAAGAGGCACCCAAAAATAGAGCGGCCCTTTTGTTGGGCCATGTTCTCAGGAGGCGGTGACCATTCCGCTTCGAGCAGTGCTTTGTAATCTTGAGCCGTCAGCGTTACGGGCCATTCAAGTTTCAGAAATGTACCAAGGTTCAGGACCTCCACCAAGTCAATCTGCCCCTGACCTTTAGACTGAACATCATCAATGAGCTGTTCTGCAGCCGGCCGAAACCGAGAACGGCTGATTCGATGCTGCATTTTTTTGAGTGTTTTGTCTCCATTTGGGAGCGGCTGGTCAATGATCCAATCGATCACGCGACCAATTTTTTCGTCTTGACTCATCTGACTTTGGACAATCGGCAACTGAGTTGGGGTACGACTCGTCGATTTCTGCATCTTCGGACGCATGGCCTGCTCGAATTGCTTGGCTATTTCAGCTTCGATGCCTTGAAAACGAGCATTGCCTCGCTTGTGACGGACAACCAGTCTGGTCTTCTGTCCGATGTTGCTAAGCTCAACCTTGGTCACATCAGCCCGTTCAATGTCCAACCGTTCAATCCACTTGTGAAAACGGTCCACCCAAAAACGAATTTGATGAGGTCCAACAATCAAAATACCATCTTCAAGGTTACAAACAGCTTCAACCATCATCATCTCTTTTGAGGATAGACCTTCTTCTTTGAGTGCTTCCCAGATGGGGTGGTCTTTGGCGATAAGCTGAAGCACAGGCACTTCAGAAGAAGTGCTCTGAAGTTGCGGTTCCGGCATCTGAGACTCTGATGTACCGGACAAAGACTCTTCAGTGTTTCGAACAGTGTGTGCAGGATGAGACTCTGGCTCTATGCCGCCGTCAATCACGATGTCAGCGCACATCGCCTCAACCGCTTGTTTGCTCTCTTTAAGACCGGCACCGGTTTCTTCTCTATACCGTTTAATGGCATTGACTTTCATACCATCCGACCACAGTGCCCTCACCTCTTGCGTTAATAGGGCAGTGTCTAGGGACTCTGAGGCTTGGTTCTCGGAGGGCTGTAGCTGGGCAGGGGGTTCATCTGGCCAATGGCCATGATGACGGTACATGTCCACCGCCGCCTTTGAATCTTTGAGGGATGATCCGAAGACTTCTCTGTAGCGTTTCACAGCCTGAATTATCTGTCCCCTTTCTATCAGATTTTCGAGTTCGGAGTGTATTGACATAGAATACTCATTGTTCAATTAAAGATTTCATCTTTTCCCGCATGGCCTCTTTAGAAGCAACTGTTGTACCGTCTAATGAATTCCATTGTGCACCGGAAAGACCCACACCCAGTGCAAATACTCCGGTGTGAAAAGCTTCGCAAGCCGTCACAATGTAGCTGGCATCATTTTGCGCTTCTTCCCTTGGCGGTGCCACTGCACACCCAAGTTGGTTGCCCATGGGCGAAATCAAACACATGCTTGGTTGAGCATCTCCGGTCACAGATATGGTAAAGCCCTTGGGGCTGTAACGAATACGGGGCGCATTTTCAATGCCAGACGCTATTCCTTCAGCGATTGGACTACCATCCGTTTGTATTTTTGCCGGTATCGACAATTGAAGACGGCGAAGCACGGATGGATCTTGTTGCATGACTTGTTCATACCGAGCCATGGCCAAGTCAAATTGACCTTCCGCTTCCGAGGCCCAAGCTTGAAGCGCAAGCATTCGAGTCTGAAGCAGGACTTCCGCCATTGGCAGTGCTGCATACGCCTGTTCAGCCAACTGAGCCACCCGCTGAGAGTCGCCCCGAAGGAATGCGACTTCAGCATCCATCATCTGATAGTATGCTTCAAGGCCTTCAAAAGTATCTTTGGCTCGGGCCTCCTGAATGGCAGCCTCTGCAATACCTGGCCCAAGGACCTGAATTAAGTCTCCCATTAGCCAAGATGGAATGCCAGTCAATCCCTTGTCTAAGTACATGCGAAAAGTGGCACTCAAATATTCATTATCGGTCAGTACTTTACGGACACCTGCCGCATCTGCCACTTGAGATGAATCTGGAAACCAACTACCAAGCCACAAACTCATTCGAGACATCCAGCCTTCAGCGGCCGCTTTCTCTGCAAGCCGTTCTGCATGCGAGCGCAATATCACATAGCGTACCAACATGTGTGAGCCCTGTGTTTGAGCTTCTGAGGTGCTTATGGTTCCTCTTCGATCGGGTTGCAAAATGGCTCGATTGATCTTGTCAAGCGCCAACTCGGTCTCTCCCGACAGCAACATCAATTTGGCCAGTTGTGCATCCACCTCAGCACGCCGTTGAGAACGCATATGCGCAGGTTCGTTCAACTGAGCTTGCTGAAAGCCTTTCATGGCATCGATGGATGCTTCTCCACGGCCTTGAAGCATATAGACAACCACTAAGTTTGACCAAGCCGGTGCTGTGTTTCCGTAGTGCTGGGTGGCCAATATAGAATAAGACTCAGCCCGATCAAAATCAAGAACGGCAAACGCTGAGTTCGCCGCATTAGACGCATCAATTGGAATACCTGAACCGGTTTCTTCTGCATGTTCAAGCGCTGCTTCGCATTCCCGCATCGCCTCTGCTCGACGCCCCTCTTCGGCTTCAACCGCACACAGCACATTGTGTCCAAGAGACACCTGCCAACGGCGGCCGGTTTCGATGGCTTGTCGAGCAGCCAGCCGTGCTTCGTCATACAGTTCAAGTTTCATGAGAGGCCAACCTCGCTCACCAATCAAGCGAGAGTAGGATTCTTCAAAACGCATGTCAAATTCGTCTTGAAGTTGATTGTACTGTGCTATGAGTTCAAGTTCCTTCTCTGACTCACCCATGTCACCAGCCACGGACTGCATCGAATAAAGTATTTCGGATTGAAGTTTCCAAGGGGGCTCAATCAGTGCATTGTAACGGTCGAGATAGTGCTCATATGCAAGTCCAAGATGGTGCATGGCACGTGAATGCTGTCCCTCGCCAAGCCAAAGGGCACGGCCCATAACCATATGTCCGACCATTGAGTCTGGATGCTCGTCCAAATATGCCCCAGCTTTGGTCCGAGCAGACACCCACTCTTCTTTGTTATTGAGGTCGATCAATTCGTCTACCAATGGTCCTTCATTGGGATTCCAAGGATCGGCGAATAGAAGATTGGTCAACAACAAAGCAATCATTTTTGGATGGCCGCCTTGGACAAAAATTCCATCGGTCGAACCAAGGCTTCCTCAATGACAGTTTCAGGCTCCCCTGCACCAGGGGCCATCATTAAGCGGTGTGCGAAAATGGTCGGGGCTAGAACTTGAAGATCTTCTGGTATGACAAATGAACGGCCATGCAATAGTGCACGGGCTTGAAGCGCAGGCAGTGCCAAAACGAGGGACCGAGTTGATACGCCTTGAAGAGAACGGTTGGATTGACGCGTTTCTTCCGCCAACATGACCAAGGCTTGTTTGATTTGGGGGGCAATGTGAACCTCTCGCATCAAGACTTCACGAGCCGCTACCAAGTCGCCTCGCTTTACCCGAGGCAGATCGTCCTGAGCGCCCTTTTTGATGTCATCGAAACGCATCAACAAATCCAGCTCTGCGGCATTTTCAATGTGAGTCATTTTAATTTTAAACAGGAAACGATCCAACTGCGCATTGGGCAACGGGAAAGTACCCGCCAGATCGAGTGGATTCTGCGTGGCGATGACAAAAAACAAGTCATCAAGCGGATATGTCTTGTTGTCAACCGTGACTTGCTTTTCAGACATGGCCTCGAGCAATGCAGACTGAACCTTTGGGCTGGTGCGATTGATTTCATCGGCCAAAAGGACATGCGCAAATACAGGCCCATGCCGAAAAAAGAACCGTTTGCTTTCCGGATCAAAGATGGTTGTACCCGTGACATCTGAAGGCAAGAGATCGGGTGTAAATTGCACACGGCGCATGGCTTCAATTGAATCATTTGGCTGGTCATCCACAAGGGAGTCGCCCAGCGCCTTGGCCAAGGTTGTTTTTCCAGAACCTGGATAATCTTCGAGTAAAACATGACCATCAGAAAGAAGTGCGATCACAACCAACTCGATGACCTCATCTCGACCAATTACTGAGCGCTTCAGGCGGTTTTGAACTTGGTTGGCAATTTGAAGTGCAGCTTCTCGGGTTTGTACATTGGACATTGAATGAACCATTGGGTCTCCTAGCGAGTCCGATAAAATGAAACAGGGTTAATCCAGCCAAGCAGATGTTTCCACCATACGACATTCTGAGAAATAGCACGCTGGAGATGCTGGATTTCTTGATTGAGAGTGACCTCTCGGTTCGACTCAATCGAAAAGGTATTCTGGAGTTGGGTGGCCGTAATTTGTTCAAGAGAGGGATAATGGCCAGCCAGTCGATTCGCAAAGGCCTCACGGCTTTCACCTTTCATACGAATGACTCCGACTGCACTCAAGCGGTCGAGTGCAGAGATTAGTGAGACACGGGCGTGTTCAGAGCCTGTCGTCCATCTGGGCCTTAAAATCCGAAAGAGTTTTACCAAATAGTGCCCAATGGTCAGCAACAATAATATTACCGTCCCCCCAATCATTAAAATGGGTTTTGTGGCCGCCCAGAGAGCAGCCCAATCAATGGGTTCACGGAACTCAGAGTCGGCATCAGCCCGAGCCAATTCTGCCAAGGCATCAAGCATCTCTTTGTTAATGGGCTCTCCAGCTTGGTCTAGGTTTTCAGCAGGAGAAACATCCAGTACCACCCACCCCACATCTTGGACATAGATCTCAGGCCATGTGTGGGCATCAGAATCAGAAATCATCACGGCAGAACCAGAGCGAGACTCGGCGGAAGTGGCATAACCAAGACCAATACGGCTTGGGATACCCTGTGTACGCATCAAATAGGTCAGTGCGGCAGCAGAATGAACGCAATAGCCGATCAAACGATCTTCCTCGCCAAACAAAAAGTCAGCTGTGGGGTCAGGTACGCCATCATGTTTGACCCGCTGGGTATACTTCATGTTTTCATCAAGATAAAGTTTGAGCGCCACTGCTTTGGCGAACGGTAGATCTTGGTAATCTTCCGGCAATTGAGACACAATGTCATCCGCCAAAACCTTAAAGCGAGGGTCTTCAGGCGCCTGTGTGTAGTGTGCCCAAACAGGAGGCGGCCAATCGGTATTCCCCACGGGAAGATCCAACATCATCGCATAATCAATATCTACGCTCAGTGATGCGGCGCCATAAACCCGTGCAAACCGAGCAGGTCTGGGATTGGGTATGGGCTTAAATTGGACCACAGACTCGAGCGCAAAGGGTAAATTATGCGGGGTCAACAAAAATATTTCAGTGTCAACTGGTCGACGATACATTGACGGTGGTACCGGAGAAACTTGGGTTTCAGTGGTTGGAAAAGAACGCACATTGCCATCTGGGATTTGAGTTTTGGAACTGCGATTCATTCGCAATCCAGAGTAATAAGAGTGGGCGTCTTGTCTGAAGTAGTAGTACTCGTTTAAGGGTTCATAATCGTTTTGAAATAGAACCACCGCAACCGGGGTACTCTGACCTGAACCGCCACCTTCACCTTGCCCGCTATATGCCTGCTCTCTTTCTCGATCACCTTCACTTTCTCCAGGCATTCCTTGTCCAGATTGATCATTGGGGTCGGAACTTCCGCCTCTTGCACCTTTTGGCGGTGGAGGTTGTCCAAGGTCGTCTCTTAAACCGTCAATCCCACTCGGTGGTGGAACATCAAACCACAGGGATTTTGGATCAAGGCCAATCAAGGCCAACAAAACAAGCAACGGCAGCAACACAATGGAAATGGGTATGCGCCGAGCTCTGTCCAAGATGGCGAGAACAGCCAAAATGCATATGAGCACACTCCCCAAAACGCCCAAGACAATTGTTGGCTCAAGACCTTGCTTCCAGGCCCAATCGCTAAGCCAAAGCGGCTGCATGATTTGACCATCTCGATGAGGCGCAAATGCATAACCACAGCCGAAAACCAAAAACATGAGTTCCACTGA
>JAYYJC010000052.1:0-10000 GCA_036146655.1 Myxococcota bacterium
GAACCACGCATTGGATTTGATTGCCAGTGCACGCAGGCCAGCCAATATGCCAAAGACCCCGATACCTGTAAATAATATGGACCGAAGTGCAATGGTTTTGGAGGCACCAAAAATCGAACCAAAAATAGTGAAATGACTCATCGAAAAAGCAAGGATGCCACCAAAGGCAAAACACGCCAAAGTCAAGCCAAGCAGTGTGCGCTGACGAAGACGGGTGTGCCCGATCAACTCACCCACAATCACGGCACCGAAACCAGCCATCACTGAAACCAAGAGGCCACCGACAGTGACATATTCCGAAAGGACCGAAATGAGGACGGGCGGAATAATCAACAACCGAATGGGGAATCTCAAATATTTGATGAAACGGTGAATCATCTAGGACACCATTCGTTGATAGAGCAGTGAAGACATGACCTGACCTGATTGTCGGTCAGCAAGCTGGGTTTCGATGCCTGCCTGGTGTAGCTTTTGAAGCAATGCATCAAGGGCACGGCGCTCAACGGTGGCTTTGGAGGTTTTGGGGCCTTCTTCGAGGACATACTGCATCCAACTTGAGAAGACAGTGCTTTGAGTCAACCCATCGATGCCAATGACCACTTGTACATTTACGAGTGACTTTGCGGAGACGACCTTTTCAACCCAAGGCCCAAAGACAGGAGGAGCAAAAACAAGCACACGCTGGGCCCCCTCTCGAAGAACATTTTGAGCAAACGGCAACAGGCCGTCACCAGAAACACCTTGATGGGTCGTAGAGCGTATAATCTCATCCAGTGCCACTTCTCGTTCGCAGGTAAAATCATCAGATCCATCCACTCCAAAACGCCACTCTGCACCCAGTAAATTATTCTGAATGGTAAACCAAGCTGCCCCAGCAGCAGCCACATCGGCCGGATGCGAAATCAGAAACAAAGACAACCGATTGGCAGGTTGAAAAGCACGCTCAGGTTGACGGACCACCAACTGACCGGTTCGAGCGTAGACTTTCCATAAAATGTATCGTACAGGGTCTCCGGGAACATAGTTGCGCAAATCAATTCTATCTCCAACGGCCTCCCCTTCTGGATGTGAAAAGTCTCCGCCTGACTGAAAACCTTGGATCAGCACACTGGTGTTAAGTTTACCCACATCAGGAGAAACTTGAATTTGTCCATCGAGGACATGCCGAAAACGAACCTGAGTAAAGCCAAAGGGATCCTCAACAATGATTTCACGGCAGACTTGAGTCCATTCCCCTCGCCTAGTAAACCGAACAAACTCACATGTGCGATCGGTACGGTGTTGGACTTCTGGATTAATCCAACGCCATCTCAGTTGGGCCAACGGCAGCCACCACGGCCATGGAAGTTCAAAAGGAATTCGCTGTTCAATGTTTTCGACAAGCATGAGAGGGCTTTGAGTTTCGAACTTCTGTAGTGACCACCAAACGAAAAAAGCAGCTGTGAGTGTACTCAAAACGCCTATGAGAGAAAGAAGAACACCCACACCACCTGCAACGATAAAAAGGAAATCCTGATGTTTTCCACCCAAAATGATCAACGCATATAAAGCGCCAGACAGCAAGAGCAATCCACCGAAGGTAAAAGGGAACCATCCTCGAATTGGGTAAAGCGCTGCAATTAGTCGTCTCATTGGCATCCACAGACTAGTGGCCGTGTATCGGCAAGTCATTTGAATAGTAGCACAATCTAAGGCAATGTCACCTTGACAGAGTACTCACTAAAGACGGTTCTACAACCCAAATGTAGACAAGATTCCATCACGAATGGTGTCATTGACAACCATGGCAATCAAAAGTGAGAGAACTAACCCAATCAGTGCCGCACCAGTGTCTCGACACATGATCTTTACTGCTGGCCAAATACCGTATTTTGAAGTGCCTTTCAGAGCCATTGCCAGTTCACGCCCACCCAAGAGACCCAGAAAGACCCAAGTCGTGGACATGGGTAGTTTGGAATACATCTTGAAGTAAAACAAGATGAGTGCATAGATGAGATCAATGATGGTGGCCGCTCTTACATCCACCACATGTGATTTTTCATCCACAATCTCTTGAACTCGTTCACCACCCATTCGGAACAAAAATCCCAAAGCAACAAAGATGGTTCCCGCAAATGCCAAAAACTCAACAACACTAAGCTGCCGTGGAAGATAAACGGCAATGTTGGCAGCATCCTGCATAATCCACACGGACCACAATACGCCCGTCGTTATCCATTGAAAGATACGCCATTGCGGAGCTGCTTTGCCCGTAAACCACCGTTCAAATGCATGTGAGAGTGATAACCAAACAGCGATGGCAATTCCAAAAGCAAGCCCGTACCCCATAAAGGATTTACCCATGACCTTCATTATAGAAGTCGACGAAGCCGCAAACGAACTGAGAAGTAAAAATGTGGTGGAAACCGGCATTTTTAAGCGGGTGAGCAAAATTAGAAACAGAGGAGCAATAATTTGTAAGTAATGGAAGCTCGAGGGCGCCGTTTCAAAACCCTTGGCAGCCAAACGCTGAAAGCTGACATCGCCATTGTAATTCATCCAAGAGTAAGTCACAGTAGCCAAAAAGATTCCGCCAATAAACAACCATTGATGCCACCATGGACGATGTCGATTGGATGCAATAAAGGTGCCGATGGTTTGGATCGAGTCATTGGCAATGGCCGCATAGGCCGCAAACAGAAAGCCAATCCACATGGCCAACTCAGGACGCCCGACCCCAATAACAGCTGCAGCAGCGGCAAAAACAAGTCCTGCAAGAAAATTACGTTCCTTGATGAACCATGGCTCGTGGTTACCCGAGAGGATGGGAACGTCAATGCTTCTTGCACTTTGTTCAAGTTTGGACATAGTCTACCTACCAATTGGTGGGAGAAATTAACGCCACACGGTTATTTAGACTGTGACTTGAAAGCGACAATTAAAATGCCATTAACCAACCTTGTGTCCTTATTGCCCAACACATCGCATACAGCCCTCATATCTACACAAGGCGCACTGACTTTTGAGGAACTCCACAATCTAGTCTCTCGTACAGCCGCAGGACTCCATAAAGCCGGCGTTCGCCCCGGAGATCGGATCCTTTTGATGATGCCCATGTCAAATGAGCTGTACATTTCATTGCTTGCATTGTTTTGGATTGATGCAACCGTCATGCTCGTGGATCCCTCTGCACCACTCGAATCCATTCTGAAAAGCTACCCCCCAAGTGGGTTCATTGGAAGTCCAAAGGCCCATCTGCTTCGGCTAAAGTTCAAAACGCTGAGAGGACTATCGCTCTACATCAGCACTGGCTTTATTCCTTTGTGGCACCGTCGGCTTTCTGAGACGGTCGAGGAGCCTATTCCAATTTCGGACGCAATACACCCCGCCCTGTTGACATTTACAACCGGCACAACTGGCATTCCAAAAGCCATGGCCCGCAGCCATTCATTTTTGCTTGCTCAACACAAGGCATTGGCACATCATATGGACTTCAAAGACGGAGATGTAGACATGCCGACTTTGGCTGTATTTCTGCTGCATTCGCTGGCTGCTGGGGCCACTTGTGTTCTACCAGATGCAGATCTCAAAAATGTGGCTGAGGTCAATGCTGAATCTTTAATCAAGCAGCTCGAGCAGCACAATGTCACCTCGATGTCTGGTGCGCCTGCCTTTTTCAATGCGCTGTGCACACCGATGCTGGAGTGGGGTCAACAAAACAAAACAATACAAAAAATATTCACAGGCGGCGGCCGAGTCATGGCATCTGATGTTCAAAGACTGCAACGCTGTTTCCCACTGGCCAAAATCACAATCGTATATGGATCGACAGAGGCTGAACCCATTGCCACACTGAACGCCATTGAACGGATAAGCGATCTCTTAAATGGTGAGGAAATGGGACTCGGTGCACTGGTTGGTCAACCTGTCGATGACATCACTGTAAAGGTGGTTGACGATGAACTCTGGGTAACAGGAGCACATGTCAACACTCATTATTTTCAATCTCCCCAAGCCGACTTAGAAAACAAGATCAATGACGGTGAACACATATGGCATCGAACCGGTGATGCGGCTGTCATTAAAGGCAATGACATATGGCTACTTGGCAGAGTGGGAGAGTCCATCCATGGAAATTGGCCCATGCCCGTAGAAGGAATGGTGCTTCAGTTAGACTTTGTGAAACAAGCAGCACTGGTTAAATATCACGGTTCAGCCGTACTCGTTCTCGTCTGTGAGTCTTTGCCGTCTGATTGGCGCACCCAAGTTGCCCGCCGAACTGAACTGCCCGTGATACTTCACGATCACATACCGCTCGATCCGAGACACAACACCAAGATTGACCGTAAGCGCCTAAGTGAGCTTCTGGCTCAATCGCCTCAGGATATCTTGTAGTTCTTCTTGCTCACCAAAAGCCAAGACACTCTGCTCTGGATACGGGACGCCGGTTTCCACAACGGGTTTGTGAGTGTCACCGTAAACCAATGCCGGATAAGAGTATGCTTCACGGCCGATGAAAACCCGCACTTCTGAAAGATAAACATTGTCTTTTTCAAACTCAGCTTCCCACAAATCCACATTGTTTTTTTTGTCTCGAGCTTTGATGGTGTTTGACTCTAAGTTGACCGCGACCGAGTAGCGACTTTGCTTTCCACCAGCCAACCACCGCAAAAGAAATGCAATAAGGACCACATTAATCAGAACCTCGGCACCCAATATCAGAGTGGCCACTTCTTGAAATTGAGCCTCTATCACCGTAAGATGAAGAATCAATGTCAAGATCACCACAACAGCGGGCAGCGCACTGGCCAGCCGAGAGGTTCCGCTGTCGTTGCCATCCACATGGAATACAAACTGCTGGTTCAGGTGTTCAAGATTAAGCATGGTACTGTATATGGGGTTGATATTGCGGGTTGGCGAACATAATTATATGCTAATTGGTGTGACCGTGCAGTGTACAACATTAGGATTTTAGATGCTACTACTCTCATTTTTATTGCAAACGGGCTGCGCCCCTCCACCTGCCCCCGAAAACCTCGAAGAGCTGTGCAAGTACATCTTTACGCATACACCTGACGAGAAAGACACTGAGCTTGTTAATGGGCTGGAAAACCTTCACGACTGGATCATCAAGGGAGATCACCTTGACAATACCATCGAGGGGTATCAAGTTAACAATCTAGAACAAGAATCACTTGACAGCCTAAGCGACAAAAGTCGTAGCATCGGAGACAACCTGATTGGGGCCGCTGTAGGCTACAACCATGAATACAGCATGAAAAAAATCATCCGAGCTGCATTTGTGGCACCTTGGGAAGAAGTCGTGGACAACACCTATGACTCTTACGACCGAGAATTTGAAGAAAATCCAAGTTGTCTCCTCAACAAGGACTGTACTTGGCTTGAATACGAGACAAACTCCGTCTCAACTTGGGTCGGCCTTATCACCGTTGAATCTTACAACAAAGGCCAAGTCCGCTGGGTAGAAACCGATTATGGCTGGATGAATGTTCAACGCACATGGTTGGTTAATCCGGCCGATGTCTCCGGTGCAATTGAGAACATCGAAGTAAACGCCAACTATTTCATTGGCGTTGTCATGCCAACCGAAAAGGGGATTGTCCGCATATCCGCCACTTGGATTGACACAGATTATGGCAGTCTCCCCGTGTCAGAAGATTGGGCGAAAAGCCAAGTGGTTGATCAAATGCAAGAGCAAAATCGAGACATCGAAAAATGGTTGGACGACCGCTAGACAAATGAACTTCGATTGGATTTGGTACTCGTCGTTGAGTATTTTCACATGAAGGCATGACAAAGTTAAACCAAGTTCAGTATTTGAAAAATGGTGTACGGCTTCAGAAATCTGTGCAGGCATTTTATTAAATAATAAAACTTAAAAATGAGACTTGTTTCACTTTGGATGCTTTGTCCATCAGAAATCAATATTACTTCGTGACCAAATCCCAAATCTTAGAGAGGTTTCTATGCGTGTTTTGATTGGCTTTTTGCTTTCCATTGTATGGTCTATCACCCCGCTATTTATCTCAGATGCAAGTGCTGAAGAACAGGTCAATACTGCGACTGGGATTGAATCGGTCTACAGCTCCGTGAAGAAGCTGATCGATGATAAATCCATTGCTGGTGCAACCGTGATGATCTCTCACAAAGGTCAAATTATTCATTATGACGCACAAGGCTTCCGTGATATCGCTGAACAAGCGCCTTTGAAAAAAGACGATATTTTTCGAATCTATTCAATGACAAAACCAATTACTTCTGTAGCTGCACTCATGTTGGCCGAAGAGGGCAAGTTGGATTTGGATGCCCCAGTTGCCCATTATCTACCCGAATTGGCAAATCTCAAGGTATGGAAGCCAGGCAGAAATAAAGCGGTGCGTGTCCCAATCACGATTCGTCACCTGATGACCCACACTGCAGGGTTCACCTATGGATTTTTCAGTGCGACCCCCGTAGACATCCAGTACAACATGGATCACCCGTTGTTCAGTACAAACAACTCAGAGATGGTTGCCAAACTGGCTCAATATCCGTTGTTGTTTCAGCCAGGTAAAAAATGGCACTACAGTGTAGCGACAGATGTCCTTGGACATGTGATCGAGCGTGTTTCTGGAGTATCATTGGGCACATTCTTCAAAACTCGCATATTCGAACCCTTAAACATGGTAGACACCGATTTCTTCATTTCACAAGACGATTTGCATCGATTTACAAGCGTTTATAAAATGAATCTGAAACCACACGAGCCCTACAACACAAGTGACTTTCAAATTCCCGATCGCATCGAGTCTGGCGGGGGTGGTTTGGTGTCTACTGCACAAGACTACATGAACTTCTGTCAAATGCTCCTTGACGGCGGTGTTTTTCATGGCGAACGGCTCTTGAGCGAGGCGATGATAAAGGAAATGACTCGAAATCAGCTACCGGACGGTGTCTTGGCCTATGGTTATTTTGGTTTTGGGCTGGGCGTTCAAATCCAATTGAGCAACTGGGGGGACAAAGCTCATGAGGGGGAATATGGATGGAGTGGTGCGGCCAGTACTCACTTTTGGATTTCGCCGACAGACGAATTGATCGTCATTGCCTTGGCTCAACGGCAACCATTTTCAAAGGCTTTGAAAAATGCCATCAAAGCAGACATCTATCGGTCAATACAATAAACTCGGGAACCGTTCATTGCATGCTTGCCTGACAAGGTTCAAACTCAGCAGGTGAGTAATTTCAAGAATTTCCCACACATTCCCGTTTTAAAAACCAGAAGCATATTGTTGGAGGGAATGATGCCACTACGCAGAATACTGTCTGTATTGATATTACTAGGAACAATGACCAGTGCCATAAAGTCAGGTGGTGATATTTGGTCGTTTATTGATCTTCCGAGCATTTTGATTATTGTCGGTGTTGTGTTGAGTTGCACGGTTTGGTCATTTCCCTTGAAACACATCACCACTGCATTTTCCGACTCATACAAAGGATATGCAAAAGACGACAATACTGCACTTCAAAACCACCGGATTTTCAATCGTATGGCTGATTTGTCCGTCATTGCAGGATTTGTGGGTACAATCATTGGCTTGGTTCTGATGCTGCAGAACTTAGAAGACCCTTCTGCAATCGGACCAGCCATGGCTGTTGCGCTACTGACAATGTTTTATGGCACCATTTTGGGTGAACTGATCTTTCGGTCATTGGCCACCAATTGCATCAATCCTCAAAAAATTGAACTTGAACGGACAAACCAGCGCGGATTCTCAACGGTTTACTTCACGATGTTGAGTTTGTTTATGCTGCTGACATGTTTTGCAATTATGCTGCTGGTCGTGATGTGAAAATGCCTGGCGTTCGCAAATAATAATGAGGATGAGGCCCCATTGGTCACCAAAATGAAATTTCAGAGTTTGGCAAATCATTGGTCAAGATGAAATACAGACTTTGCGCCAACCATGTTCTTACTGACACAACCTCAAAAAATGCATCACTGTGGAATCACTCAATTCACAATCGTCTGCATTTTCTATCTGGGCTTCTAGAACACCCCCAAGCATCTGTGCTCCGGACAATTCAATTTCAAAAACCTGAAGCGCACCCGATTGAAGCGGCTCAACCTCAAAAGACTCTATGAGTGTAGATTGAAGTCCGTCATCCCAAAAGACATTTAATACGGCCTCAGGACTGACCACAAAACCTCTGTTTTGAACTTGAATGTTAACCAAACCAAGGCGATCAAAACTACATGCTGCAGCGCATGAATCCAAAACCTGAATCGCCCAATCATATGCACCAATGACTTCTGACGGTTGTCCACGAAATTGTGGAAATGCCAGATTTTCGGCCACAGGCCGATGGGCATCTCCATACCAAAAGGGCAAACCACTTGGCCAAGAGAAGGCGCCATGCGCATAACTTTGAATGCCTCCAGTACCTGTGGAGTCTGGATTAGACATGGGGAGCAGGACATCGGTTGAACCATCAGAATCTAAATCGGCCAGTATTGGAAAACTAAGTGTTTCATCTGTGAAAACACTTTCGGTATTCAGTACATTTCCGCTAGCAGACATCAAAATCATTTCTTCCGATCCACGCCAAAACAATTCGTCAACCCCATCCCCGTTCATGTCCATCAGACTGCACGGCGGCAATGTGTCGCCGCTCACGGTTGGACCAAAAACACTCACTCCCGTATCGGGGTCCCATATGCGGAGCTGTTCTGCCTGTAAGGTTCTGACAGGGACGGCAAACTCTTGTGTCGAGTCTGTATCGAAGTTTCCGACACAAGGGGGGCCAACAGCTTCAGCAGACGGAAAAAACTCAAAAATGACATTGCCATCACTGTCCATTATTCGCCCAAGTGTTTCAGAGACCACCAACCACTCTCGTCCGTGATTCTCGTCAACTTCAATCGGTGCACTCCAAATTGAGTTACCCGTCACCTCACTGTCCACTATGGCGTTGCCCTGATTGTCAAATGCGGTCCCACCATAAAAAAGCGATTGTCCCAAAGAACCAAATGAAAACATTAGCGGACCAGTATCAGCTTGCGCATCAGGGAGACGAAACAGAACAGCACCGGTTTGAAAGTCAATGACATTGGGGCCATAGACCAACTCAGGAATACCATCTCCGTCTAAATCGCCCTGAACAGAGTGTGTTCTATGACGGATGGTCCGCTGTGAATTAAAACTCAAAGTGAGCGGTTCTGAACGCCACATGACGGCACCACTTTGGCTCAGTAAACTTGGACGATACTCTGTATCAAGAACCAAATAGCTAAAGTCGCCGGATTGTTCAATCACCTGTAAATCTGAGAATGGCTCGACCACATTTGAACTGAAAATTTGCTGTACAGCCAAATTCGCACCATTCAAAATCTTGAGCTGCGCACTTTGATACAGGCCATTTGCTGCAATGAGCACCACTTCTGATTGTCCGTCTTGATCAACATCAATCACCCAAGGTTGGTGAACCACATTGTGATAGGGCGTATCTGGATCCAATGGCCATTGCTTTTGATAAATCCACTGCCATGGTTGACTCAACAATCCAGCTGGTGAACGGCAATCAAGGTTTAAGGTTTCAGACAACTCTGTCACGGTGAGCTCACACGAAGAGTCTAAGCAATCCGGTGTTGTGTCACCATCCACATCATCGAACCCTTCGTCAATCAAGCCTTCGCCTGTGTTGTCTACGCCATCACAACTTTCTGCGTCGACACAATCCGCAACACCATCCCCATCCACATCGCCAAACCCATCATCGGCTATGCCGTTTCCATCATTGTCAAGACCGTCGCAGACTTCAACCATCTCTCGACAGTCTGGACATTTTTCTTCATACAAAATACAAGCAGGTGCAAAAAGGAGGGCGAACATGACAATCATAAAATACTGCACTCAGCCTAACCCCACAAGCCATGCCGATCAAACCACTTCTGAATGATTGTCCCGGTGCGTTCAGATTGTTCGAGATGCGGACAGTGTCCAGCTTCAGAAACAACAGCCAA
>JAYYJC010000053.1:0-19400 GCA_036146655.1 Myxococcota bacterium
GTGCGCGTGTGAAAGATTGGATTTCATCTGTTCCGCAATTTGACGGTATTTCTGATCGGTCTCCCCCACAATGAGAAGTACCGGACAAGTGATGCTGCTCAATGCATCCCAGCAGGGCGGCATTTGACCCTGTCCAAACTGATGTAAACTCGCCGACAACACTGCAGCATCATACTTCAATCGGTTTTGCTTCATTTTAGACTGATGAGGCTCAGGGATTCTTTTTTGACTTGATATGATGGGAACTTGACGCCACCAATCAAAAAAAGACGCAACCCCCTCCTTTTCAATGCGACTGACAATTGCAGCATCTTGCTTCCGACGCTCACTGCGAAGGGCTTCATGTCTTAGTCCAGGTGTACCACTTATGACAATCAGTGCTTTGGGACCGCATTTTTGAGGCGCACGAACCGCCCATTGAAGCAGCAGCCGGGCGCCCATTGAATACCCCAACACAATTGAATGCGGTTTAATGGCACCATTCAATGCCTGGACGAGCGAATCGGTCGAATAATCTACATGACCATGGGCGAATGGCAACTGAAGGGCAGAAATACAATTGGGCAAAACTTCGGCCATGAGCGAAAAATCTTGTGCACACCCCCCAAAGCCATGAAGTGCAACAATCTCCGGCTCCTTACCAGTATAGGCAACTTTTTCAAGGTTCATTCTTGAGTGTGCCCAGTTTGAACCGCCCACAGACGACTGTAGATACCGTTGGCTGCAATCAAATCGGCATGCTTGCCTTGCTCAACCAAGCAGCCTTGATCCAAAACCAAGATCTGATGTGCTGCTCTTATGGTTGACAGTCGATGGGCAATCACAATTGTGGTTCGATTTTGAGAAATAATGCTTAAAGATCGCTGAATGGCAGCCTCGGTCTCATTGTCAACCGCTGATGTGGCTTCGTCTAAAATCAAAATAGGAGGGTCTTTCAGGATGGCGCGGGCAAGCGACAGCCGTTGGCGCTGACCACCCGATAATTTTTGGCCCCTTTCCCCAATCAACGTATCGAAGCCCTCTGGGAGCGCCTCAATAAAGTCATAAGCCTCAGCTGCTTTCGTGGCTTGAATGAGGTCCTCAGTCGAGGCGGTCGGCTGTCCATAAAGCAGGTTTTCACGAACAGTCCCGTCAAAGAGATACACAGACTGCGACACCAAGCCAATACTGGAGCGAAGTGAGTCCAATTGCAGCGATTGAATGGCTTGTTCACCGATCCGAATCTCTCCAGATTGCGCATCATAGAAGCGCAGCAGCAAGCGAATCAGGGTGCTCTTGCCAGAACCGGTCAAACCCACAATTGCAGTGGTCTGTCCCCCTTTGGCGGTCAGCTTAATATTGGTCAGACTGTGTTCTCGCCCTGGATAAGCAAATGAAACTTGGTCGAAATGAATGTCCGATTTGGGCAATTGAAGCTCATCCGGACCAGAGTGTATCTGAGTTTCCTCCGAAAGTAGACCAAGGCACCGAGCAGCGGAAGCCATGGAACGCTGGTATAAATCCATGGTTTGCCCCAGTCGAGTAAGTGGCCACAACAACCGTTGGGTCAAAAACACCATTACAGAATAAGCCCCGACTTCAATTTCACCTTCAAGGGTCATCAAACCGCCATAGAACAGGGTCGCCCCAAAGCCCACCACAATGGCCATTCGAATAAGGGGTGTAAACGCAGATGAAAGCTTAATGGCGGACTGGTTGGCGGATTGATAATCCCTTGACAATTTTGAGACCTGGTCACAAGCCAAGGATTCGGCAGTGTAGGATTTAATCGTTTCCATACCGCTGAGATTATTGGAGAGCTGTGCATTCACAAGGGATGCTTTTTCGCGAACACTTGCATAGCGGGGAGCGATCCGTTTTTGAAATCGAATAGAACCCCATAAAATGACTGGAATGGGTAGACAGGACAGCATGGCAAGTTCTGGGGCCAGGTATATGAATGCTGCTGAGACTGAAATTACTGTCGTGCCGACCTGTAAAATGTCGTTGACCCCCACATCAAGAAACCGCTCGAGTTGATTGATGTCATCATTTATGATGGACATTAAGCGTCCTGACTTACGGTTGGCATACCAGCCCATGTCGAGATGCTGCACATGATCGTACACATCAACTCGAAGTTGATGTTGAGTATCTTGCGCAATGTTGCGCCACGCCACTTGGTACGCATATTCATAAATCGATTCAACTCCCCAAACAAAGACCGTGAGCGCCACAAGGACAATCAGCTGTTGCTTTGTATCGACAAGTCCAAGAGTGGCAAGAAAGGAGTCTTCAGCCTTCACAACGATATCAACGGCGAGACCAATAAGTGCAGGCGGTGCCAAGTCTGCCACTTTGTTGATGATGGAATAGCCAATGGCTTTGTAAATGCGTTTTTTCTGGCTCGCAGTATAGAGCCTTAATTGACCAAGTGGACTCACCCTTCACGCCCCTGAAAGCCAGCAAGACCACTGCGGATTGAATCATAGTCTGATTGTTGGGGCCGTTGGCCCGTTTTCAGTTCAATTAACTTGTCATCTGCAGTACGAAGTTGAAATGCAAGAGAGACCAAAAGACACTCTCTCAAGAGCCGACCTGAGACTCCCTTAAGGGATTTATAAGAATCAGAGTGAAGTTCGTAAACCCAGCATTCGGTATTAGAAGACGCCACGCATGCGGCATTCCGTCTTTCTCTCAGGAGAAGTGAGCCAGTACCAAACAATGCCCCAGGAAAGAGAGAGGCCAACCGTTCAGCACGATCCCCTCCGACATTGCGCATCACTTCAATACAACCTTCGACCAAAAGGTAAACCGATTCTCCTACATCTCCTTCAAGAAATAATGCCTGTCCTTTGTCCACATGATGTGGGGTCATCGAAGCAATGATGCCATTCAGGTGCTGGACGGGTGCATTTTTCATGCGGGGCAATTTGCGGATGGCAGACAACGCCGGCGGTGGATTTTGTGAACTGCCGCCTGAAATTCGCTTCCACAAACGCCCGAGAGCATTGTCGGAAGTGCGCTTGGGTGAACTTGCTCCCCCACTGGCCAAACGAGCGATTTGCTTTCCCATTTGATGCACTCGCCTAGCACTCTTTTCCAATGCCACATTTAAAATTCTGTCGTACAGGTTGGGCATGACTTGACCAAGGGTTTGGAGATGACTTCTACTTAGACAGACAATTTCAGCACCATCTGCGCCACCAATCACACTGGCTGTGCGTTGATCTCGGGTAAATACCGCAAGTTCACCGACCATTTCACCGGTAGAAAGAGTGGCAATGACATGATCTGCAATTTGTATATCCAAAGTGCCTGCCGTAATAAATGCCATCTCTTCAGAGGGTTCACCTTGTAACCAAAGACGCTCACCAGACTGAAGTGTTTTCTGCTCAAGCAACAGTTCACAAGCGGATAAATCACGAGCGTTCAACTCAGAAAAGAGGGTGAGCTTTTTTAGTTGTTCAAGCATATCAGGCGCCAAGAGGGAATGATTGTTCAATAACAAGGCGAGAATGGGATTTAAAGGAGAACACGGTTTTGGGTCTGATTTAGGTCGGAAACGCAGAAATAAACAACTGAAGAGTAGATTAAAATTAATCGATGATTACCTAGTTTTGAAGGGTATATTTAAGTGTGACTTAACAACGACAAAATACAAAATGATGGTCTTCTGGCTTGAATTATGAATCACAAGTGAGTATAACGGGAGCAGTGATGACAAGGATGACATCTTGTTTCACACAATAGGAGACCACTCATGATTACAAAAACTTATTCAAAAACCGGCAAAAGCTGCCGTGTCACATTCAAATTCACCCCAGAAGATGAAGGAACCGAAAAGGTTATTTTGCTTGGCGACTTCAACGAATGGGGAGCCGAGAAGCTTGAAATGAAAAAGCGCAAAGCAGGTCACTTCTCTGTCAGTGTTCAGCTCGATGCATCACGTGACTATCAGTTCCGATACTTCATTAATGACCAAAAGTGGTCCAATGGTGAAGGTGCTGACAGCCTTGCACTTAATACCTTTGGTACCAAGAACGCCGTTCTTTCACTTTAATCCACCCCCCGTGGATACATCGACAGGTCGAGCTCAGCTTGGCCTGTCTTTCTTTTTGGCCCACTGGAAAAATCCATTGCAATGCGATAGTTAGGGGCCATCCATTCATATGAGGTTGCTATGGCACTACAAGCAGGTATTGTGGGTCTTCCCAATGTTGGCAAGTCCACTTTGTTCAACGCACTGACGGCAGCAGGCGCTGAATCTGCCAACTATCCCTTTTGCACGATTGAGCCCAATGTGGGGATTGTGGCCGTCCCTGATCCCAGATTGGGTCAAATCCATTCTGTGATTGCCACTGACAAAGTGATACCTGCTTCCGTTGAGATTGTCGACATTGCTGGACTTGTGCGGGGCGCTTCACAGGGAGAAGGCCTCGGTAACAAGTTTCTTGGTCACATCCGAAGCGTCAACGCCATTCTTCATGTGGTTCGATGCTTTGAAGACGCAGATATCCACCATGTGGATGGTGCGATTGACCCGATGCGTGACATTGAAACCATCGAACTTGAGCTCATTTTTGCAGACCTCGACAGTGTTGAAAAGCGAATCACACGGTTCATGAAACAAGCTCGCTCCGGTGATGCGGAAGCCAAATACCACATCGCAGTCGCCGAAAAGCTGAAGTTGCTTTTCGAAGACGGAAAGATGGCCACTGCTGGGGACTGGAACGAAGACGAGTGGCTCAGCGTGAAAGATGCACAACTGATCACCTCCAAACCCGTGCTCTTTGTGTGTAATGTCAATGAAGAAGGTCTTGAAGCCGACAATGACTTCGTTAAAACCGTCAAAGCCCATGCGCAAAAGAACGATGCAGGCGTCGTTAAGATTTGTGCCCAAGCTGAAGCCGAAATCTCAGAGCTTGACGACGAAGAGCAAGTCGAGTTCCTTGCCGATCTCGGTATCGCCGAGCCAGGCCTCAACAAACTTGCTCGCGAAACCTATTCTCTCCTTGGGCTACAAACCTATTTCACTGCTGGCCAGAAGGAAATCCGTGCGTGGACCATCAAAAAGGGTGATAAAGCGCCTCAAGCAGCTGGTGTGATTCACTCTGACTTTGAGCGTGGCTTCATCCGTGCTGAGGTCTATACCCTCCCCGACCTCCTCGAATATAAAACCGAGGCGGGTTTAAAGTCTGCCGGTAAAATGCGCCTCGAAGGAAAAGAGTATATCGTGCAAGATGGAGACATCATGCACTTCCGATTTAATGTGTAGAGTCCTGAATAGAACAAAACGACCATTCATTGGAGAGAAGCAATGAGGCTTCCCCACAATCCAGATGGGGTCGCAGCGATTCGCACCCCCACGCTGGACGACCCCTGGCGCATCTTAGTGAGTGGCTGCCTGATGGGCCTTCCTTGTGGGGTCAATGGAACGGACTATGGCCTCTCGTCTGTAAGACCCGCATGGTTTAGGGACCCCCGAGTATGTTCCTTTGCCTTTTGCCCGGAGGAGCTCCAGCTGGGAACCCCAAGG
This sequence comes from Myxococcota bacterium, assembly GCA_036146655.1. Lineage (GTDB taxonomy): Bacteria > Myxococcota_A > UBA796 > UBA796 > UBA796 > JAYYJC01. The sequence goes on from JAYYJC010000053.1 coordinate 5,519, forward strand.
ACCATGCCGGACCTTCATGGTGGCGACGGTTTCGCTGTTTTAGATGGAACCGCCAAGGTACTCGATGTGCATGACAATGACCTAACAGCAGCCATGCTCGCAGGTGCTCGTGCCATGCTTGATCTCGCCTTGGCAGAGAATGTCGATTTCGCCATGTTGACAGACCGCAGCGGTGCGTGTGGTTCCCAGGTAATTTCAATTGGATGTCGCTTCAAGAAGCCGATCCGTTACGCAAAGGGAGTTGGCGTGGCTACCGCTCTCCTGATTCGCAACGGCATAGCCGTTGTAAGCCAACGCGATCCGAAAACGCTCGGACTGCTGGGAGCCAAGCTAGATCCAAGGTTCGCCCCAGCTTCAGATGTGGTCGATCACCATGAGAGCCCTTGGGTAATTGAGAATCTGCCGTAAAAACACATCACTGTCCACCATGAGCCATCGAGGGAGCAAGCGATTAATTAAAAAGCTCACAGTGTCTTTCATAGAATAATTTTTTCAACGCTGGACACATGAGCGATTTGTGACTGAAATCAAAACAGACCCAACAGACATATGGTTCAATCTAATCAACGACCTCCATCAATTACCCAATTCAATCCATTTAGATATGAACGAAGCCCAATTTCAGCGTAAATACACCGCCATTTCAGAGCTAATAAAGGCTGAAGACTTTTACAGTTCCCATCAACAAGCCAGAGAACTGCGAATACATTTGTCATCCGAACACAACATGTCTTCACAACAATTCTCTCAGTGCATCTTCCTTGAACTTCAAGCGCTCTTTGCCCTGAAAGAGTGGGATGGGTTTGTCGAAATGATGGACGAGTACAAGGCCAATTTATCAGAGTTAAATAAGGCAAATGACCTTTTGATCAAGACACAGATGATGACAGCCCTTGCTGAAATTGGTCGAGGGACTGAAATTCCCGAGTGGGGTCTGACACTCTGTGCACAATATTTGAACGAAAATAATATTGAGTGCGTTCAGACCTGTGTCACCCACACTCGGAACTTGCTTGAACAAAGCCAACATGGATTTCTAATTTCTGGTTTTGAGCAAGCAGTGGCTCGAAAACTGCCCCAAATTGAGAACAAAGTTGTCAAAGACCAGTTGTCCTCTTTTATTTTAAATTCCAAAACCGACTAAATTTATCCGCTGCGGACTTATCATTCATCAATCCACTATGCGACTGTCTTCATCTCAGTGAAATACCTGACAAGCCAAACCTGCACCTCAGGCGGAATATCAGAATCCCAGGACACCATGGGCAATCCTTCAGGTGTTATCAAATGCCCTGGCCTTAAGCGCCAAACGCCTTTAGAAGAGTTCACCGTCCACTCTTCACCAATATAGGCGCCCATCTGCCCACTCAAAAGATTCCCTACAACGGGTCGTCCACGGTGTGACTTTGGACCCCAAACTGTTTCAATCCCGACAGGAGGAGAAGACAACAAATCACCCTGAAGATCGTCAAAGTCAAACTTTGTAATTGTCTGACCGATTTGAAGTGTCCTCTTTGTGTAATCATATTCAGCCCACATCTTGCCGTTCAAGAGCAAAACAGCAGGTGGAATGTTTTGCCCAAGTATTGCCAAAAGTTGCGTCAGGCTCAAGTTAGAGTATCCTTTACTCTGCCGACATCTTTTCATTACAAAGCCAATTGGCGATGATGCCCTTTTGAAAATGTTTGAGTACTGGCCTCGCTGTTGAGTTCGAGCATTGAAACCATGTAAACTGTTCCAACCCGAAAGTGGACTGCAACCTCCAGAATATATCCAAACGCAACCATCCTCTGTTTCTGCCTGAAGCTGCCCAGCAGACCATGCCCCAACCAATGCGCCGAGTTGTACAGAAACGCCTCCAAAATACATCATTCCAAATTTGAGACCATGCAGCTGAATGTGATTCCATTGAGGAGATGTTCTGATCTTATCTGCATTATCCATTAAAAGATCAAAATGGGTAACCAGCTGCTTAGTGGTTTGATTGTTGATATTCAAATGCGCCTGAACATAATGTTGAGCAGTTAACTTTGCGACATCTATTAGCGCTCTTTGCCGGCTCCAATTCTGTTGGGAAATCCCTAAAAAATTCTGCAATGGTTTGATGAAGTGCTCATCAATGTCTTTCTGACCTTGTTCCCAGGCCAATATTCGGCGGCATCCTTTGTTAAGGTTTTGGTAACCGAGGACCTTTGCTAGATTTGACCTTGATACGCCCCGTAACTCTCGTTGCGTTTGAAGCCATGCTCCAAACTTTTTTTGTGCAGATTCTAAAATCACAGTGTCTCCCAACCTAAAGTAATCACTAGAGCCAGGGACAGAATCCGTTCGCTTTAGCGCTTTGTTTTACATGGCGGCAAGCTGAATACTCAAAAGACCATGTTATCAATCTAACGGATTCTCACGAACCGTACGGACACTTTTATGAAATCGTTTGAATGTCCCGCATGCCCTTCCCGCCAAAGCCGTTATAACTTGCAGGTGCATTGTCAAGCACACGGTTTATTCGGTTCATTAGCGCATCGTTCAAAAGTGGGACAACAGCCAATGCGCCAAGATTTTCCTCAATTTGCCTTAACTTTGTTGCTCCGAGCAAGACTGTCGACACATTCGGATTCTTGACACACCAAGCCAGCGCAAGCTGGGTCATGCTGCAATTCAGCTCTTCGGCAAAAACACTGAGATTTGCGACTTTCTCAAGCGTGCCGTCTGCCGCCTGTTGTTTGAGGCGCTCTTGGAGCCATTCGTATCCTTTTTGTGTCATTCGTGACCCTTTTGGGATTCCGTTGTTGTACTTTCCTGTCAAAACGCCTGACAACAGTGGACTCCAAATGGTGGTACCCATGTTGTAAGGCGCCTGAAATAACGGATGATATTCTTGCTCAAACCGTTGTCTGTGAAACATATTGTATTGGGGCTGCTCAAATTGAGGGGGTTCGAGACCAAGTTGACGAGCAATCCAAAACGCTTCAGTAAATTGCTGAGCTGACCATTCACTCGTACCCCAGGCCGTGGCCTGACCACTTCGAACCACATCAGTCATGGCACGAACAACGGTCTCAGTTGGAGTCAATGGATCTGGACGATGACAAAAGACCAAATCGACATAATCTACCTTTAGTCGTTTTAAAGCAGCATCCATACCCTCGCGCACATGTTTACGGGAGAGACCCTTTTCATTGACCCCCTCACCCCCCCAAAATATTTTGGTGGTTACAATGATGTCTGAACGGCGCCAATTATGTGGTTCTTCTTGGCGGAGCTCTTCCATTGCCAATCCCATAATGACCTCAGCTTCTCCTCTTGGATTTCCGTAGACCTCGGCATTGTCAAAAAGATTAATGCCTGCAGAGCGACAGGCCTTCAAAATATCTTTAGCGATTGTGACACCCTGACTCTCAGTGAGACCTTCTTTCACGCCATATGTGGCCCAAAACCCATAGGAAAGGACTGAGACTTGCAGACCTGTATTTCCCAACATGCGATAGTACATTTCGCTCATTTTTTTCTCCGAATTTGATAGACTTTAAACTGAATAACACAAAAACACACAACAACTATGGACCACAAATAAATGGGTAAAATCGGCTTTGGATATGGCAGTGAGTGGCACATGCTGCGGTGGCTTGGTCGCCATCGGCAAGCCCTTAACCATCAAATCCAGCGTACTGTAAAACAAAACCTTGGCCGGATAGAATGGCTTGATTTTCAACGGTCACAATCATCAAGTCCCTTAAAACGAGACAAAGAAATCATCGGATTAGACTTCATCTCAACTACGGCAAATCCCACCCTTCATTCTGCATGGAAGCAATTTTGGCCATCCTCCGGAAACAGCCAAAACTGGGACGCCGTTGGAAAATTCATTCTCCCCACAGGACAAAGCGGATGGCTCCTCGTTGAGGCCAAAGCCCACATAGGAGAACTGACATCCAACTGTGGTGCAGCGTCAAAACAAAGTTTATCCCAAATCAAAAGAAGTCTGGATATCACAAAACAAGCCATGGGAGTTCCACCCAAGGCAGAGTGGCTAAAGAAGCATTATCAGTATGCCAATCGACTAGCGGCACTCCACTTTCTCAAATCTCATCAAGTCGATGCACATCTGGTCTTTGTCTATTTCTGTGGGGACGAGAATCCTAGGCAAAATTGCCCTATTGCTCCAAGTGGATGGAATAATGCGTTGAATAAACTGCATCAGCACCTTCAGCTTCCATCACACCACCTGTATTCAAACCAAATCCACTCGGTTTTCTTAAATGTCTAGACAAATGGTCTCTTTAAGATGGAATCAAGTCTTACATCGTCAATGAGATCGGTCACATGTGGTTACTGATTTTTTCAATGTTCGCCAAAGCCAGTATGGTCGGTGTATGGGAGTTGCCAAATGGCAGTCAAGTTCTCATTCCATTCCATCACCCTTTTAAGGTTCCAGTTCTGTTGCTTTCACCATCGGGTACACATCAAATTAAGGAAGGCGTTTGGATCAAAGAAAGCAAAGAGCTGCACCTAAAGACCGAAGGTAAACGCACCCTCTCTTATTGTCTTGACGAGGATGTACTGTCGTTAAATGTAGACGGAAAATCGCTGGAGATGAACCGGATATCTACAGTTAATGAACGGCATACCACCTCTGGCATTTGGAAAGACATCCATAACGAAGACATCATTCCGATTTTCACAGACAACAAACAATGGGTTGTTCGAACCTATTCCCAATCGCCTCCGCGTCTTTATGAAGCCATTTGGTCCGATGCAGGGGGAGGAACGCTGGAATTTTCAAGCACACCATCCTGCGCCATTCATTTCGAAGCGGGAATGGCGTCTAAAGGGCAACTGGTTTGTGGAGACACCACTACATTTCTTGAACGATCATTTGAACCCGGGCCATCCAATATTGAGGCTCCATCAGGTCGATGGAAAAACGAAAAGCGCACCATTGAAATCAATGTGAGTAACGGTCAATTCGTTAAAACTACCCTGTCCACTACTCAGCCCTCTGCAGACGAACTGACCTTACCTCAGACAAATGCGCCTCAAGAAGTCGAACTGTCAACATCCAAAGATAGTCCACTCATTACCGAACTGATGTCTGGCATTTGGGTAGAAGAGAGACACATATTTAGCTTGGTTGGTCAAAAGCATGCATGGACATGCACATTTCACCCTCTCAGTCCCAACCAACTTCGGTGTTCAGATGGCACAGCTGAGAGTTACTGGACCCGCATAGAATAAATGCATTCTTCAGAATCTTTGTTTCGCAAATAACCGAAATCGGATTAGTTAAGGAGCAAATCACACGCAAGCCTCAAGAACTCATGTCTGAAGATGCTCAAAAACCAGCCTCAATGAAACCGCTATTGGTCGCATTCTTTACCATGTTCCTTGATTTATTGGGCTTTGGGATCATTATTCCCATCCAGCCATTTTATGCTGAGTCTTTTGGTGCTTCAGCCACGGTTGTCACATTGCTCGGCGCGACCTACTCAATCATGCAATTCTTTTTTGCATCATTTTGGGGCCGATTGTCAGACCGTTTGGGTCGACGGCCGATCATATTATTCAGTGTTTTTATCAGTGCGATGGGACACTTTTGTTTTGCCCTCGCACCCAATTTGCCCTTGCTCTTTGCAGCAAGAGCGTTGGCTGGTTTTGGGAACGCCAACTTGGGTACGGCTCAGGCTGTGGTGGCGGATGTCACTACACAAGAAAATAGAGCCAAAGGAATGGGCCTAATTGGCGTGGCATTTGGACTCGGTTTTTTGCTTGGGCCAGCCATTGGTGGCGTGCTCGGACAATACGGGCCGACCATACCGCTATTTGCAGCTGGTATTTTGGCCTGCCTGAATTGGGTATTCGCCTTCTTTCTACTGCCTGAGACAAAATCCACAACCAGCAAAGCCTCAACAAGACGCATTCTACCAGTGGGGTTGTACACAGCAGCCAAAGCGTATCCAAATGCGCAAAACCTTTTGCTGATATCCTTGTTGTACACATGGGGATTTGCATTGATGGAACAAGACATTACCCTCTACATAGAGCACATTTGGGTACAGCCATCACCATCGATGCCAGACGACCTTAGAATCAAAGAAGCTGCATCACTGACGGCAATGTTTCTTGTGACCATTGGCTTGACTGCTGTCGTGGTTCAAGGCGGTCTCATTGGCCGTTTAAGTAAAAAAGTGGGTGAAGCCAAACTCATTCGGACCGGCGTTCTCATTGTCGCATCCTCCCTTGTACTCATTCCTGTGATAGGACAAAGCGGACAGTTTTCATTCATGCTTGTCTTGGCGGTATGGATGGCAATCGGGTCAGGTATTCTCAACCCATCAAAGTCAGCTTTACTCTCTCGGTCAATCCCTGATGACCGGCAAGGCGAAATACTCGGGCTCAATCAATCTTTGTCTTCCTTAGGCCGTGTACTTGGGCCTCTGATGGCAGGTGCACTTTTTGAACTGAATACTTCCGTTCCATTTGTGATAGGGGCAGCGATTTTGACTCTGGCGTGGTGGTACAGCAGACCCCTTATTCAAATCCAAAACCCATCACATCATACGGACAGACCAGAAATCAGTCAGGCATAGTGCCAATGGGCAAAATAGCACCTGAATAACAAATTATAGAACGGGACATGGACAGGAAATCATTCATTCAAAAATCCGGTGGGGTTTTTCGCAGCGCAAAGGGCTGGTCATGGTTGAGCAGCAGAGAAAAGAGACTGAACTTTTGGGTGTTTTACAGACAATTTTATCCTCAGGGTAAAACGATTTATGGACCTTTTCCCATCCGTAAAATCCTGCACAACAAAACCTACAGCATTGAGCACATCATCCCAGTTTCAACACTTAAGTCACATCTAAAAGGGTCCATGATGCGTGGGGCCAGCCTCAATCCTTTCAACCTCGTACCCAGTCACCAAAAGCTCAATCAAGCACGAGGTAGACGGGACTTCGATTTGGACAATGATCGCGTAGCAGAATGGCCAAAGTGGCTTTTAAAAACACCTCAATCACACGAGTTTACCGGTTTAGATAAAGAGAACCAATGGGTCATTCCGACTCGTTCAAGGGGAGATATTGCCCGAGCCATCCTATACATGAAATTGTGCTACCCACTTGATCATTTGTATTCTGGTTACAATCACACCTTAATCGCATGGGCTCAAAAGGATGTGCCATCAGAAGTTGAGAGAGATTATAATAAATGGGTACAGGGCAAATGGGCCATCCAAAATCCACTCATCGAAGAGCCTGAGATACTGTTTGACCCTACATTTGAACACACTCTCAAAGAACGGTTTCCACCATGTCAATGGTCCAAATCATCCTGAATCCTTCAATTCCCACTTTGTCTGATCCTGTACTAGAGACAACGATGTTAGAGCCACAATGATTTTCTTTCTCCTTTTCGCATGCGAAAGTAAGTTCACAGCAGATATTATTTACGAAGGACAGTTCTATGCGGATGCATACACCACGCACAGCGCTTTGGCCATCAGAGAAGGGATAGTTGTGGCAACCGACGAGGCTGCTTTGGAGACACTCGCCAAAGACCAATTTCCACAGCAGATTGAGGGCGTCATTTTCCCTGGATTTCATGATTCTCACACCCACTTACTTGCAGGTAGCTTCGTAATGGACAAATGCTTAATGGTGGGTGTCTCTTCAATGAATGTCATATTGGATAAAGTAGAGACCTATGCACAGTCCGATCCCACAGCGCCATGGGTAGTGGGATACGGTTGGATATTTACACTCACTGAGAACCCGTCTGGTGTGGCGTTGGATGATATTGTTCCAAACAGACCCGCAGCAATATTTGACTCTTCGGGACATGCGGTGTTGGTAAACTCTAAGGCAATGGCTATGGCAGGCATTGATGCCAACACAGAAGTTCCCGAGGGCGGGATAATTGTAAAAGATGAAAACGGAAATCCCACAGGTTTGCTTCAAGAATCTGCAATTGAATTGATCTCTCCGCTAATGTTGTCGGCATTCGACGACTCTGCACTGTCTGAAAACTTGCTTCTGCAAATTGAACAATTCAAGCAGGCCGGAATCACACGCATCTCTGAAATCTTGGCTGTACCCGGTGTTAATATCGGACGGCCATGGATTTTTACACAATTGGACGAGGCAGGCCTTCTTGATATTCGTGTGGATTATTATATCCCAGCCTTCCGTGAAAGTGACTTGGTTCAGATCGGTGAACTCAGTCAATACTCGTCTTCGAAAGTACGATTTGCTGGAGTCAAACTCTGGGTTGATGGCTCAAGTGGTTCAGGTCAGTCTTGGTCTCTCGAAGCGTCAGCGGTCGATTCAGACTTCTATGGGGCGCATTACCTTGATGCAGACGGATTGCTTCCTTTTGTAAAAGCGGCAGAAGAAGACGGCTATCAACTCAAATTGCATGTCAACGGTGATGCAGCAGTCCGAGCCGCACTCGATGCCTTTGAACGCTACACGGAACAAAATGGCCCATTGGTACAACAGCATGTGCTCGACCATCTCGTTCTAATAGACGACTCTGATTACGACCGAATTTCCAACCTCGGTCTCATTGCCAGTATGCAACCTGCACACGCATTGGTGGGGGCCTTTGGGGAACAAGCGGATCATTGGAGCGATGGTCGATTTGAAGACACATGGGATTTGGCTCGGGTTATAGACGAAGACATCACGCTTGCCTTAGGCACAGACTGGCCTGTTTGGCCAACAGTTGATCTCATGGTCAACTTAAACACTGCCATTGAAAGTCTTGGGCCCAAAGGCATTCCTCTCGAAACCGCAATCAATGCTTACCTATCGGACTGGGATGCATTTCCACCTCGAGGCTGCCTTCATGTGGGTTGCGTCGCAGACTTCACTGTATTTGAATCAGACCCTTATCTGACTGAGGATCTAAGTGAACTCGAAATAGAGTATGTGGTTTTAAGTGATGGACACGATAAATGAGCATAATAAAAAACTTTTATCGAGACGGCTATGCTGTATTTCCATCGGTATTAACAATATCTGAGTGTCAGAAATTGCGTGCCAGAGCCGCAGAAATTGCGTCTCAAAGTTCATCCACATCCACATTTTCAACCATAGAGAGACCCCACGACTCTGATCCTGAATTTTTAAAATCTGCAGAGTCTGTCCATGTTTTTTGGGAGCCCAATTCAAATCCCTCACTGGGTCTTAATGCCGTCAATAAGATTGCACATACACTCCACAGAGACGATTCTGTATTTTCTCAGATTTCTCAAAACCCCGCCGTCCTGTCAATCCTTCATGAGCTAGAGTATACAAAGCCTGTTTATATTCAGTCCATGTTCATTCCAAAGTCACCTTTGATCGGTGGATTGGTCCGACCTCATCAAGATTCTACTTTTATCCGTTCAAGCCCAAAGCCATGCATCGCATTATGGTTTGCGCTTGAAGACGCAGACGAAGAAAATGGGGCACTTTGGATCAGTCCCGGATCACACAGAGGTCCACTTCGGCAGTTGTATCACCGAAGAGGTATGGACCTTGATCTCGAAACATGTGATCACACACCGTATCCAACCAACAGAACGACAATATCAGTATCCACTGGGGCCTGCATTGCCTTTATTGGCGGGGTCGTTCATGGCTCGCCAATCAATAAATCTCGTCGTTCAAGGCATGCCTATACCCTACATGTCGTGGATGCAGATTCGCATTATCATGAAAACAATTGGATTCCTTTTCCAAATGCGCCGACATAGAATACGAGACTTGAGCAACTTTATTAGTTGACCGGAAATCCCCCTCTTTTTGAAATAAAAACGACATGGAGTGACAATGAGTTCAACCTTCGCTTGGCATGATCTATTCACCAAAGACAGACAATCTTCAATGGAATTTTACAGTGCTCTCTTCGGGTACAAGTTTGATGAAGAAGCTGATAGAGCCATCTTCTCAAATCAAGATGGCCCGCAAGGTGCCTTGATTGATATGGACAGCAGTCTTGGCCTTCCAACTCACTGGTTGCCATACATTTCTGTAAAATCCACAACCGATGCCGCATTCAGAATTGGAGCTGGTGGTGGACGGCTAATTATGAGCGGAAACTCATTCTTGATCTTCACAGATGTGGAAGGCGCATTGCTTAAAATCTTCCAGGGCAATATGCAACACAGCGTTGATTCTCAATGTCCAGGGTCGATTGTATTTGATGAACTTTTGTGTACCAACTCAAAGCAGGCTTTGGCATTCATGCAGAACATTACAGGGTGGCAATCCACCACCACACAACTGTGGCCAACTGGCGAATATCACTTTTGCACAGAAGAGGACAGTGATGTTGCTATAGCAGGTATACGGACTGTGAACCCAAAAACCGTCCCAAGCTCATTTTGGGTCAGCCACTTTAAAACAGACAACTTAAAAGCTGCAATCGGAAAAGTCCTTGACTTGGGTGGAGCCGTCGTAACGCCGTATCTTCATCTCCCAGGGTACGGGCTATCTGCAATTGTACAGGACAATATGGGCGCCACTTTTGCACTGCTTGAATAGCTGCAAGTGCGGGCTCAGTCTGTAAAAGGAATGGTTTGAAGATTCCCAGTCTCGTCCATGACCCAGTGTATTTTCTCGTCTTCATGACTCTCATTAACGCCATGGATTAAATAACCGTTCCCGCCTTTAGTGACTTCAATCCAATAGTGACCAACCAGAGGTTCTTTTGGCATCCAGCCGTTGGATGACACCAATGAAGGTTCAGGATGACTGTCATCCGTTTGTTCAGGTGGGAATACATCCATGGCTCTGAATTGACCTTCTTTCGCATGAAGTCCATGGGCATGGAGTGCCAGCTTCTGCATGGTTGAAGGGACAACTGCAAAATCATGTGGTTTTTGCTCTGATATGGGCAAACGCTGACTCGCTAAAGACAGCAGCGAAACCAAACCAGATTGTCTACTGAGATTGGTTGCGGATAAACTGGAATAAACCGTACTATTCTGGATGGATAAGCCAAGTTGGATCTGTGACACCCCGCCCAAACTTAAGGCCATCATCTGAGGAAGATTTACGGTTAAGCGCACTGGGTGTCCGTTGGTGGCTTTGGCCACCCTCCATGGTTCCCCATCTGGTTGTATGGTGTCTAGACGATTTTTTTGGGTAGCCAGATGGAGTTGTCCATCAATCGCCCGAACATGCAAAACCAAATCACCTTTGCGCATTACGCCGTCAAACAAGCCATCATCTTCAAAAGTCCATCCAGCCCTTTTGGACAGCCGCCTTAACCATCGCCAGACTCGTCGGACATTAACGGGCTTCCTTTTGCTCTTTTTCGCAATGGGTACCACCGCCAATAAATCAGGTTCTGTTTTATCCAAACTGAAGACACCAACCTGTGCACCTGGTATACGAAGTTTACGGTGCAACATCGCATAGCCAAGATCGGTCATCCTGAGGCTGTCAGGCATATTGTCATCTCTCAACAACGCAATGGGTGACGACAGGAGCTGCAGGACGGCAATCGGCTGCTGAGATGATCTTACGGGCTCGAGTTGTGAGATTTTGTCAGCATCCAAGTCTGGAAGACTTAAATTTGGATGTTTATATTGAACGGAGATTTCTGACATGCCATAAGGCAAGTAAAATGCCACATTTGCGCCATTTAACCTTGGAATACTGGAAGGCATATCCTGCCAAGAAAATAAACAACCATTTTGTATTGCCGGCTCTATGACCCAACCCGAAGCCACAAGGTCAAGCGCTCGTTGCCCATTATAAACATGCAAATATTCACCTTGGCGCTGTCCTTGAAATTGCCCAATTGATGTAAAGATTTTAAGCTCATTCGAGCTCCCATTGAACACAGTTACATCGTCAAAGAAATAATTGAGAAGCATTGAGACATCAGGCTCATTGCCAACCTGGAAGGATAGTTTCCACATTTCACCAGCCTGAAGAAATTGGACTGTTACGGGCTGATGTGTGCCAACCGATTGCTGAAAGTCCGTGGGACTCCAGTCCAACTTAGATTTCAGGTCTGTTCCAATCACAAGACGCTGAGCAAGCAATGGCAGTTGAACGGAATCTGTGCACTGAAGGCCAAAATCGGCCAAAATCGGCTTACTGGCGTATAAAAGGCTGCTGTAAATAACCCAAGAAAGCATTCGTCATGTCTCAAATAATAGAAGCTGGTTGACCACTTAACATGTCAATGCATGCTTGTTAGACCTTATCTTATTATTGCAGCTGTCACTTCAATACGGTAGGATATGAACTCACCCTAAGGACTCTGGACATGACAAAAAAACACAATGTGCGTTTTCTACGCCTCGTGCAAGATGCCAAAACAAGAATCACAGAGATCACAGCTAATGAGACCTATGTCCGAATGCTCTCAGGTGAACACCTCAATGTCATTGATGTCAGAGAACATCTCGAGTTTCTCAAATCTCATATTGAACGCGCCCGTCACTTGAGCAAAGGGATTTTGGAGCGTGACATTGAGGTCCTATTTCCAGATCCCAATGTCGAAATCATTTTGTACTGTGGTGGCGGATACCGTTCGGCAATCGCAGCAGATAACCTTGAGAAAATGGGTTATACCAAGGTAAAATCGATGGCAGGCGGCTTCCGCGCATGGAAAGCACTTGGTGCCCCAATCACCTCCGTTTAGTTTGGAACCCAATCAAATATGCCCCTGTGCCAACTGCAAAATGTGAGCAAACATTACCCAATGGGCGACCATGTTGTAAAAGCCCTTCGGAATGTCAATATTGAGATTGAAAGCGGCGAATTCACTGTATTTGCAGGACCATCGGGCTCGGGGAAATCCACACTCCTAAATCTTGTGGGATTACTAGATGCCCCAACTGACGGTCTTGTTCTGCTCAATGATACAGACACAGCTCAACTGTCTGAGTCAGAAAGAGGAGACACCAGAGCAGCTCAAATCGGATTTATCTTTCAATCGTTCAATTTGATCCCTGTGCTCAGCGCAATTGAAAATGTAGAACTTGCACTGCGTTTGTCAGGTGAAAAAGACCCCAAAAAAAGACTAGAACTCAGTAGAAGTGCATTAGAGCAAGTTGGACTTGGAGAATACATTCATCGACTGCCCCGACAACTCTCAGGTGGCCAGCAACAGCGGGTAGCCATCGCAAGGGCATTGGTTAAAAAGCCAGCCCTCGTCATCGCAGACGAACCCACTGCCAATCTTGACTCAGAGACAGGAAATCAAATTCTTGAACTCATGCAACGGCTCAATCAAGAACAACAAGTCACTTTCATTTTCAGTACGCATGACCCCAATGTTGTCTCTCGAGCGAAGCGAGTGATTCGACTCCAAGATGGGAACATTCTCACTGATGAGCGAATACCCTGATGGTGTTTTTGGTCTTTGAACTCGCCCTCAAAAATCTCCGTCGAAACACAAAGCGAAATCTCATTTCCTCTGTGGCGATCATTGCGGCTGTGTTTTCATTGATAATTGGTTTTGGACTCGTCGATGGGATTGATGAAAATACCATCCGCGCCCAAGAAGACCATCTGGCAGGGCATGTTTTGCTCAGACCAACGGGCTATCCTGAAGACAATCGAAACTTTCCATTAGACCAAACAAAGTCTCCTCCTGAAAGCTTAGACAATCATCCGGAGATTGTAGATTATGCCGACCGGCTCTTTACACGTGTCCGACTTATTCACAAAGCTCAATCACTTCGAATCAAACTCTTGGCTCATGATCTCGAACGGGAGGATCGTGTCTTTATTAAAGACAATTGGTCTGTTGAAGGCAATTGGCCCAGTGGCCCTGCTGAAATAGGCTTGGGTTCAGGCTTGGCAGGTCTACTTGAACTCCAAGTTGGTGATGTGATCATCTTAGAAGGCCGAACAAAGCCCGGAGCCATAAACGCACA
>JAYYJC010000054.1:0-3612 GCA_036146655.1 Myxococcota bacterium
GTTAATGGAGTCTATTTCTGGGATCAAGTCGGGACGCAGTTTACGAAGTTGACCAAGTCCATCAGTCATGAGTTCAAAGGCCGGAAACTCATCAAGAAACGGCACATCCCAATGTGCCTCAGGCCATCCAACTCGAATGAGCTGCTCGGCCGTTTGACGGTGCCGTTTACATGGTCCGACCCAAACGGAAGTGGGATTGGGAATCAGTTCTTCAAGCGCTACACCAGCCGCCCGAGATTGAGCATATCCCAGTTCGGACAACTGATCATAATCTGCTTTGTGTGCAGAGGCTTGACCGTGACGAATAAGACATATTGTGGACATCATGTGCTACAAACCGTTAAAACAACGCAATCGTTCAGTATGTGTCCTAACCCGTTTTGCAATTCCTGTAGGCTGCAAAGGCAATAAGAGAAACTCATGAAATATTCAGACTATCTTAGACGGTATGCCAAATGGCTAACCTTGGTCATCTTCTTAATCTCAGTATTCATGGCCAGTTTTGCACTGCGTGTCGAGCTTGATGCTTCACCAGAAAACTTACTCAACACAAACTCAGAGCTAGAAGAGGCTCAAAAGACACATGAGAAGTATTTTGGTGTCTCAGAAAGTGAATTGATTATCTTGCTGTCAGCAAGCGAACTGTCCGATGCCATTGATGCCACAGAAACCATCATGATTGCTTTGTCATCATTCCCCGAGGTAGAGTCATTCCGCAGCAGTACCAACACCACAATTCCGTTGATGCGAGATGGTCGAATTCAGCCCACCACGCCATTTGGATTGGCCTCTACATTCGAAAATCCACAAGATGCACTTGAGGCTGTACAGAACTCTTCGCATGCCCCATTTTTCATGACCACAGATGGCCTTCAGCAAGCCATTTATGTCAACATAAAAGCCGAATTCAGCACACACGACAAAGCCAGAGATTTTCTGCCTCGTCTCAACAGGGTTCTGAAAGCCGAAGCGGCATTGCATGGTGCTACGGCTCACCTCTCAGGAAATATGGCCATACGCATTAGCACTCAAGAAGCCATTCTGAGGGACGCCTCACTTATCTTTCCGCTCGCATTATTTGCAATCGCATTGGTGGCTTATATGCGGTTTAGAAGTGTGCGGTGGATATTTATTCTTCTTCTTTGCATCGGGAATGCACTCATTTGGACTTTTGGAGTTGCTGGCATCATGGGATTGACTTTGACATCCCTTAGTGTGCTGTTTCCTGTTGTTATATTGGTCAGTGGGATTGCAGACGGTGTTCATTTGTTGGAATACTATGCGCAAAGGCGATATGAAGGCCTCCGAAAGGAAGACGCCATTGCTCAAATGATTGAAGACCTTTCAGGCACAAGTTTTTGGACTTCTTTGACGACCATTGTCGGGTTTGCCGCAATCTTTGTTTTGCCCACCGCAGCCCTTCGAGATTTTGCATTTCTCATCATGATTGGTTCGGTTTTTGCGCTGATAAACAATCTTTTACTGCTTCCCCTTTTACTAAACATTTCCAAAGCTCAATCGCCGCCACGCCAGCACAGCATGAGCTTCTTGGCACAAACCTTTATCTGGTCTTTCAATCACTCCAAGGCACTTCTCGCCACAGCAGTCCTTCTTTTATGTGGGTGTATCTACGGTGCAAGCACCGTAAAAATTGACCATTTCCCATTGAAGACTTTGGCTTCTGATCATCAAACCGCCATCGGAAATGCCTTACTGGCCAATCAACTGGGAGGTGTCCTACCACTTGATATCCACCTAAAAACCAAAGACGGTGATTTCTTTGAAGAAGAAAACCTTCAGGCACTGGATGAAATTACTGGAACAACAGAGTCTTTGGGCTGGCCCACTGTAAGCTTCAGTTCACTGCTTCGAGATTTGGCAGCACATAAAAACTTAGACATTCTACCGACAGACTCTAGCATAACACAACCCATGTCAAGCATGCTCGACAACGAGTCAGACCTCTTGGCGGAAGGCAATCGAATCGCTCGGATTCACACCAGAGTCCCTGACATTGGTGCCAATGCACTCCTATCCGTTGAACAGGAGATACTTGACATTGCATCCGAATACCCTAACATTGAGGTGCATCTCATTGGCCCTGCCATCACACAAGCACACAGCATTGGTGGTCTCACTCGGCAGTTTCTAGTGGGACTTGCCCTGACAATCTTGATCTGCATTGCACTGACAGCCTTGGCACTAAAAGACAAAAAGGCCCCTTTCATTGCACTATTGCCCAATCTTTTGCCCATCGCAGTTGGCTTCTTCTTTTTTGGAATGACCCAAACACCCATAGATCTGTTTACCGCAGCGCTTTTTGTGATGGCCATAGGCCTCACCATTGACGACACGATTCAACTCATCGCTTGCTTTGACGATGAGTTGTTTCACATCAAAGATCCAATTGCGGCACTCAAGCGCACCGCACAACAAAGTGGTTCGGGCGTTTGGGACACTTCGCTGATCATCTTCTCTGGATTTGGGATGCTTTGTTTGTCTGCATTTCCAGCGACTCAAACGGGCGGAATACTGGGAATCATTCTGATTGGCTCCGGCCTCATTTGTGATATCATTCTCGTTCCTGCCGGTTTGGCCTTATTTTATCGTAAGTAGACAATTATCTAGGCAAACAAGGGACACAACGCATCGCTTCTGGCTTGATGAGCAACCGACCCAACGGAATGGGTTCACCACACTCATCACAAAAACCAAAGAAGTCTGGTGAATCCATTAGACGATGCTTTACTCGCTCCAGCTTTTCTAATCGAACGATGGCCTGATTTTCACGAGATTTGGCGAGTTGTTGATGCTGGATGGCATCGATTCTAGATATTCGTCCCACACGGCCCTGATCCAGTTCCACAATTTCAGCATCCTTTAGATTAAGGAGCAACTTCAACTCTTCGAGTTGTTTATCAATGGCCGCCTCAACTTGGCGGCACTGTTCTGGGCTTAAGCTGTCTTCTCGCATTAATGTCCTTTAAAAAAATCATGCCCGATCAGTTGGGCGTGATTCCACCCACATCAGGATCTGGGATTTCCACAATGCCGGCCCCAGCAAAGGTGACATGCTCCCAGTGCGATGGATTTTCTGAGCTTTGGGACAAGGGAAACATCTCCGTTTGCACCGTCACACCATCCCACCACATGCGATATAGGCTAGAACCTGAAGGTGATTCTTGAGTGAGCAATATGTCTCCGACAACCGATTCAAAATCCGCATAACTGGCGCCTAGCAGGCGGCTACTTCCATAATTAACCCCAAAGAAGTTTTCTCTTGGAGAGATTAAATCAATGTCTTCGATGTTCACGCCAGGTGTGTAAATGTCGTAGGTTCCGTCAGCAGCAACTGCATACATTCTGCCTTCTGTCTCGGAGCCAACAATGATGCGCCCAGCGAGCGGTCCGTATCGAACCGGTGCATCCGGAATGGTTACCAACCCTTCCAAATGCACATTTAAGTCAACCAAAAAAATTGGATTACCAGACTCATCCACACGCCATACCTCACCGTTGGTGGTTGCGACAATGAGATCGCCATTGTAGGCGCCAGATCGATCGATGTACATTGAACCCCGCATCAGGCCATTGTTCGAACCCGGAAGATCC
>JAYYJC010000055.1:0-9568 GCA_036146655.1 Myxococcota bacterium
ACTGTTGTGCTACTTTCCAAACCTTCGCCATCAATCTTCGAACTCTGAGACCAAGCCCTTCAAACGACTTATCCTCAAGTTAAAAAGTGAGATCGTGACCATTGGTCTTACAGATGTGGATCCAAACGAACGGGTTGGCGAATATGTTCTGCCTTCAGATTGGAACCGTTTGATACAGGAAGAAGACATTGTCCTGATTGACACACGAAACGACTATGAAGTCCAATTTGGTTCTTTTGACGGTGCCATTGACCCGAAGACTACTTCCTTTCGTGCTTTTCCTGATTGGGTCGCGCAAAATCTTGATCCCAAAACCCACAAACGCATTGCCATGTATTGTACTGGTGGAATTCGCTGCGAAAAAGCGAGTTCTTATCTTCTTGAGCAAGGTTTTGAGACCGTTTACCATCTTAAAGGTGGAATTTTAAGTTACCTTCGAGATGTGCCAAAATCCGAGTCCCTCTGGCAGGGCGATTGTTTTGTGTTTGACCGCCGAATTTCGGTCAGTCATGGCCTTGAGCAAGGTACCCAAAGTCATTGCGAGAAATGCACATTTCCAATGTCAGAAGCAGATTTGCTCTGTTCAAACTGTGGCCATAAGCGTTTGATTGCGAACTAAATGGGGGCGCCCAATCGATGACGTACGGCCATATATTCGTCAGTAAAATCACCTTGAGCGTTGCGAATCACAACTGGAGATATACGGTTGACTTCACAGGGGGATTTTTGGGCTGCCAATACTGTGATGGTGGGGAGTAAATCCGCCCTGAAGATGACATCTTGTCTTAGTTTTAGATGAAGCCCTGCTTCTTTGATGGCCGCTTCTCCACGGGTGTCTTGTCCTGCAAAGCAGACCACAAATAAACCATCTTCTGATAGCATCTGAGCTGCACGGAGCGCATAATCTGCAATGGATCCTCTCAGTTCCATCCGACATGCTGCACGCTGTGGATGAGGAGACATAACGCCGGAACCCACGGGTATATAGGGGGGAGAACCTGTAATTAGAGGAAACTTGGGCAGGTGCTCGAAGACTTTGTCATTGCGAAGATCACCGCAAATTGCAGTGACACGGCTGGATAATTTATTGTGCGCAATCGTACGGCATGCGAGTTGATGTGAGATGCGCTGTGCTTCGATCATTGTAAGTGTGGCAGCTGACGGTAGCCCATTCAAAACCAAAAGTCCAACTGTTCCGATCCCTGCGCCTAGGTCAAGGCATTTTTGGGCATTTGGAGCCAGTCTCAGGGCCAGATCTGCCGTAAAAAGATCGTCTGCACTGAACCGATGTCCTTTTTTTAGCTGAAAAATAGACCAATTACGAGTTAATAAATCACAGGTAATCTCTGTTGGTTTGAGTTCAGATAAGTCCATTTCAGTTGGGCGCACAGCTATCTCTATACTGGTTGGTGGTGCCTAAAGAGTATCGTGTTTGGAGAATTGACGCGTGGAAATAGAAATCACAAGACCAGATGATATGCACCTTCACCTCAGAGATGGAGCAGCGCTTGAAGCTGTCGTTGGCTTTACGGCACGGCAATTTGGCCGTGCGGTAATTATGCCAAATCTCAAACCGCCTGTTGTTAACACTGAAGACGCAGAATCTTATTATCAGCGCATTATGAATGCCATTCCAGAAGGTCATTCGTTTGAACCATTGATGACATTGTACTTAAGAGACAATACGACTCCGGATGAGATACAGCGTGCTGCTGATTCTGGCATTGTAAAAGCATGCAAGTTGTATCCGTTGGGTGCAACCACCAATTCTGATTTGGGTGTGAGCAACATCAACGCCATTGACGATGTCTTGGCGAGTATGGCTGCCTGTGGTTTACCCCTTTTGCTTCATGGTGAGGTAACTTCTTCAGAGGTCGACATCTTCCACCGTGAGGCTGTCTTTGTTCAAACCGTACTGCCTCAGTTGTTGTATCGGCATCCGTTTCTTAAAATCGTACTTGAGCACATCAGCACGAAGGCAGCCGCCGATTTTGTCCGTTCTGCCCCATCAAATGTGGCTGCTACCATTACGGCCCACCACCTGCTCGACAATCGCAATGCCTTATTTAAAGGTGGGATTAGACCTCATTATTACTGTTTACCAATTTTAAAAACCGAGCGAGATCGTCTCTCCTTAATCGAAGCAGCTACGAGTGGAAACCCCAAGTTCTTTTTGGGAACTGATTCAGCACCTCACTCCGTCGGCGCAAAACAATCTGCGTGTGGTTGTGCTGGAGCCTTTACAGCATACGATGCGATCGGACTGTACGCCCAAGTCTTTGACGAAGCGGGACAGATTGAACGCTTAAATGATTTTGCGTCTCGATTTGGGGCTGAGTTCTATGAACTACCACAAAATGAGGACAGGATCCGTATTGTAAAGTCGCCGCACACAGTGCCAGAATGTTTCCCTTATGAGGACACCAAAATTGTTCCTTATCGCGCTGGAGAAGAAGTATTATGGCGGTTTGTTGAATCCCAATATACAGTATAACAATACATCCAACCCTTCGAGTTTCTATGCAACCAGTTGCAATCGGTTACCCACAAATCAGAAAAACCAGTCTCTTGCAGGATGGGCGGGTTCTTGAACACCGATTTGAGCTTCGAAAAGCAGCTGAGAATGATGCAAATGTGGATCTTGTTCTCTATGTGTTTTCCACAGGACCGGATCATCAAAAGCCCATTGTTGTGGTCACCCGGCAAGCCATTAAAACCGAAAGTGACAGTACCCTTATGATGTTGTACGGGCATTTAGGACCCGAATTCCATTATCATTACGGGCGGTTAAACCCCAGTGATTTCTTAACAGAAGCGCTGACGCTTGCTCAGTCAACTCTTAAATCTTCAAATAAACAAGAAGGCCAGCTCATCTACCATCCGCTGTCCAACTACCCCATTTATACCGAAGGTCAGATTTACGATTACGGCACCCTGAATGAGATGAGCTATGAAATGATCAAGGTGAGCCGCTCCTCCGGATTGATACCGTACAAGTACCTCATGTATATCTATGCCGCTCGATCATCCGAACCAATATTTGTGGTGGCACTTGAAGAGGCACATTCAGACCGAGCCTTTATGGTGACGAGTTATCTCGGAAAGCAGTGGGAACAGCACGGCAGTCATCCTGAACTCATCGTTCCAAAAACATTCATTGAATACAGTTTGAACCTTGCAAAAATACAGCTGCTTAACCCTACCTCTGTTGAAACAGCGAATGCGGCCAACGACAACAGTCCATTGCAGGCCTACAATTATGAAGATGCACATCTCAATGCAACGCTTTTGACCAACCAAAGCTATACTCGGATACTCTTTTCACTCATCATTATGTGCTTGTCAACAGTACCCTATATGCTGACCGAGGTGGCTTATGTGGGGGGATTGTTTCTCGGATTGTTCTATGTGGTTTTCGTCCTAGGTGCTTGGGTTTGGCTCGAGGGTGTCCGTGCACAAAGTTGGGCATGGAAGAGCACAATCATTCTCCCTGCCATGATGCCCATTTTGATGGCCTATGAGGGTGGGTTTATTGTATTTGCGCTTTTGGCTTCCCTTTTGCTCATGAAGTTGCACCGTTTGCTTAGAGAAACGGGATTGAAGGTTTCTTGGGCTGGACTTTCTCATCACGATGCATCAATTTTGAAATTGAGAGCACAAAACCAACGGTAATTTCATTCGATCGGATACCGTAACGCTTCACTTATCCAATTTGCTTCGTGATCTTCTAAGTATTCAATCATGAATGTTGTGTCGACATGAATGGTTCGGCCATCGGCTTGAAACAACCAGTCAGAGATTAAGGCCTTTTGATCCATATCAAAGACCAAGCCAATCATTTCACCATTGTCATTTAGGGTGGGAGAGCCAGAACTGCCTCTGCTGATGTCAGCGCTTGAGACAAAGTTGATCCAGGTTGTGTTGTTCTTTTCAGAAGCATTGGTCTCTTGAGGGGACTGAGTGACTCCTTCAGTATGCCCTTCAATGAAACCAAAGGAGTATCGAAGCGATCTATCAGCATCGGGATACATGGGATTGGATAGTTGACAGTAGTGGCGGTTCTGTTCAAGTTTGGGAAGGAGAAGGTTTCGTTCTTCCACAATCCATTTGGCAAGATACGAGTGAGCATCTTTTGATTTATTGGGGTCGGTTTGCACATTTGTGGGCAATTCATTCAGCAATGGACTGATGCGTCTTTTCCAACGGCGTGAACGCTTTTGTGTGAAAGGGTCATTGGAAAGTGTGGTGCGTAATAGTAGGTGCTCTATCTGTGGATTGAGTTGATTTTTCGTATTGTCGCAGCCACTTTCAGAAAGAGACTGGACAGCACAGTCGAGATACTTCGAAGACCATTGAAGGTACGAAAGGTAGTACAATTCAAAGGATATGCTTGGGTAACATTGCGTGTGGTTTTCTATTGTGTGCGCCTTGCGCATTATTGGAAGTGCTTTTGACAGATATTGCAAGCGGCTATCAGGAACAAATGCCGCTGCTTCCATAAGTTGGGCTTGTTTGAGTTGGGTTGCCCATTGATTTTGTAGATTGGTCTCCCACATCACCTGAGCCTGACTACTTCGAAACATGTCTTCTGTGGTCCAACGCATCGTCTGGGCTGGATAGCCCAAAACCATTACTTTATCGCCCTCTAGATGCGGATCTGAATTGATTGGCAGTCCACTTGGAAGTTCATCAATTTGCTTTGTATGAATCTTAAAGATGGCAAAATCAGCACTTTGTCTTGGCCAATTCCAGTTGAGGGCTTCGCCACCCTTAAATGCATCTGCATTATTCGGAACGAACAGCAGTGAAAGCGAGTTCATTTGTCCTTCGATATCGATTTGCACTGGCCATAAGATTCCAGCGTTTATATTTGATGCAGCGAAACCATTCACATAGGCATCTGACGATACAGACTGGAGTTGATTTTTGATGCAGTGTTGGTTGGTCAAAAAGAGACGATTGGGACCTATCAAAACACCAGAACAACCTTGAAAACTGACGACACTGTTCTTCCAGATTTGAGGTTCGAACTCAGAGAAGTCGGCCATGGTATTGGGCACATCAATTGGCCAAAGGCCTTCGATGCCAAGTAAGATTGATATAAAATAAAGGGTCATCTTGAGGTGGTGCTTAAAATGATATCCTGACCAAATGGTTGGAGTTGAGGAATTTGAAATCCTGTTTCTTCAAGCAAGTTGCGTATCTCTTTTTCTGAAATATGATGCAACTTGTGGTGCATCAGCCAAGATTGTAGGTTGGAGGCCTGTGGTGAAATATGTGAGGCTTTGTGATACAGATTTGTGCAATGAGACTCATGATGAACGGCTTCTTCTAGAAGAAACCATCCACCGTCCGTACTTTGTCGGGTACCGATTGGGGTCCAAGCACGAGCAGGACTTTCTTGGATGTGTGGTGAAAGGTGCATCTTTAGCGTTCCATTAGGAACGAGATGCTGGTGACACTTTTTTAGGCACAAAGACCAAAGGCTAGGGGGTAAGAGTTGAAATGTTCGTAGGGGAAGTTGGATCTGTTCAAAAGATTGATTGAGTTCAAACTCTGTCATATCCATATGATGAAGCGTGACTGAGAGGTCTGAACGCTCAAAAGTCTTCCGACATGAGTCGAGTGCTTCAGTACTGTGATCTATCCCAACGCACTGGGCACCATGTTGAGCACATGGCAGAAGTACCCTGCCTGTTCCACACCCCAATTCCAAAACCGTCTGAACATCAGACACATAAAAAGGGAGATCCGAGGTGATGTGTTCCGTAAACAGGCTGTAGAGCCAAGTGTTCATGCCTGACCTTATTGATGGTATTCATCAGGAAGTATGTGTCGAGCCAGCCGAAATCCAACCGTTGAAATACGATCCTCTTGACTTCTGTACTCCCGTACTTCACACATACCATCACGCTCTCTCTTTGCCCATGAACCCCCACGAATGACTTTTTGGCTCACTGGAAAGACATCGGGATTGATCCGGCGGTTACGCACTGGAACAAAGTTAGGGCTGTATCCGTTGCTGCACCAATCTGAGACATTGCCGGCGGCACCAAGCAAACCATAGACACTGGTGTCATTGGAGAAACTGTGAACCGAACCAACCAGAGGATTATACGAATTGCTCTCAAGCATATTACACCATGACGGGTCATGGTGATTGCCCCAAGGGTATCGACGCATATCCACTCCTCTGGCCGCCTTTTCCCACTCTATTTCATGAGGCAATCGCCAAGGTTTCTGTGTCTTTTCAGCGTACCAAGTTGCAAATGCCTGTGCGGTTTCCCAGTCCACCATGATGACAGGCCAGTCTTCTTGCCAGATGTCACCATCGCTATCTGGTCGAAGGATAAAGTGGCCATTTTCTTTTTGGCCGTAAATAAGCGCACCCTTTTCACCAATTGTTCCGCCCCGCTCTCTGGGGGCGTAATCGAGAGCTTCCGCTGTTCTACCATTGTCGATTAAATCATTAAGAAATTCGATATAGGCTCGATTGGTTACTGGTGTTTTTTGAATGACAAAATCTTCTACCCAGACCCCTGTAAATGGAAGCGCATTTGGGGTGTTTTCGGGATCTCCGACATAAGTCCAACCCGCTGGTATAAAAAGGTCATTCTCTTCTGCGGCGTCTGCTCTCATCAGCCGTATCGGCTGAGGCTTTTCGTGATCAGGAGGGGTCGAACTCCATGCTTGACGCCGGTACATTTCGAACGGATAGCATGTGGGCACTATATCTGGACTTTCAACCGTTATGAGATAGCTGCCCATTTCTAGAAGTTTGTTCTCGATAGGGAACTTGCCAATGCCTGATAACATGGGTGTCAAACGTCGATTTTGAAGTTGATATTTGTGTATTCTGAAGCGCACTGGATGGCTGCAGTCGAGCTTTAAGTTTGATTGACCTATGATGTATGCCAACCAAGTTGCCTTTTGGGGGTGGTGTGCTGGAAGCGCATTGACATGGGCTTTCAACTGTTCCAGCGCTTGCTCTGCAGCCAAACTTCTCTTTCGGGTTTCTGCATAATGAAGCTTGGCAATATAGTGTTTGGCGAGATGCGCATGGGCTTCAATTAGGTCGGGTGCTTGGCTTAGCGCAGAGTAAAGTACTCGTTCATGTGCAAGCCATTCCAAATCCCGATCGGCTTGAAGACGGGCGGCGCGATCAAGATAATTCCACCCTTCTTTTTTCTCATTTTCGGATGCCCATTTGGGTATCCCGCTGAGTTTTTGATGGCCAAGTTTAGTGAGTTCAATGCTTTCTTGGTGAAGCCGTTGAGCTCGCTCAATGTGGCTTTGGGCTGACTCCAACATCTGTGTGGCTTCTCTCTTTCGAAGTTCGCCATGGAGCCAGTCCCTTAATACTTGACAAAAGCCTTCAGCGTTGGGGTATCTCAACTCTGGTTTGTCATGCATGGCGCATTCCGTGATGGCAATGAGTGCACTGGGAATAGGGAAACCTTCTTCTGCATAATGTTGGAGTGGGAAAAATGTTCTCAGCAATGACAGTTCACCGTTGGGTTCAAGCTGAGCATTTTGCTTTGGGGCTTCACCGCACAAAATCTTATAAAGGGTGGCTCCAAGAGAATACACATCTGAGTTTAAGGTCAAAATCGTTTGGGATTTGAAACGCTCTGGAGGCATGTAAGCTGGCGTTCCACCATTTGCACTGGATGTCAACTCTGAGTCATAGTTAAGCAGTTCTCGTGCGAGTCCCCAGTCTACGACATAAACCTCTCCGTGTTCACCGACCATGATGTTTGAGGGCTTAATGTCTTGATGCAGGATTTGCTGGGCATGTGCATAGGCAATGGCTTCCGCCGCTTTCAGCAAGTAATCTATTAAGGTATGGATGTGCCTTTTACGAAGCGCAATGGGTTCAAGATGAACGGCTTCTATGTGCTCTGACAAGGTTTTACCTTGAACAATGGGCATGGTGTAGTAACAACCGCCGTTATGCAAAAAACCGTATTCATGAACAGGAATAATCCCAGGGTGGTGAAGTTGAGCGGTTAGCCTTGCTTCGGTCAGGAACGCATCCATGACAATGGCATCATCTTTCCAAGGGTCTTTTAATGTCTTCAAGGCCACACTGCGATTCATGGCGTGGTCATAGACATGGTGAATCTCACCCATGCCTCCAGATGCAATCAACCCCATTTTCTCAAAACGACCAGGGTAGTCTAAACTGTGAATGCGCTGCTCTCTATTGTGTTGAGCAGCCATTGCAAGATCGGATCCAAAGACCAGCGGAATGGTTTCTTCAGCATTGGGTTTGGATGTCAAGAGTTCTTTTTGAACGATGGGTTTCTGCATACTAATTTCTGAATATGAATTAATATATCTATAACCTATGTGATTTGAAATTCATTTCAATAACAAAGAGTTTACACGAATGAAATATTTAAAATTCACTTAAAATTAGTAATTATATATGTAGGAACTTGTTTATCTTGTAATTCAGTAATGCCAAGGGAAGCGCGAGAAATCTTTGGCGCGCTTTTCAACAAAAGCATCACGGCCTTCTTGAGCTTCCGGAGTGGCATAGCCCAATCGAGTGGCTTCACCCGCAAAGATTTGCTGTCCAACGAGCCCATCATCAATCATGTTCATACCAAACTTCAGCATGCGCATTGCCGTTGGGGATTTGCTGTTGATAATATGCGCCCATTCCAGGGCAGTCGACTCGAGGTTTTCATGTGGAACAACCGCATTGACCATACCCATTGCTGCTGCTTCTTCAGCTGAATAATCAAAGCCCAAGAAGAAGATTTCTCTGGCCCTCTTTTGTCCAACCATACGCGCTAGGTAGGCTGAACCGTACCCAGAGTCAAAACTGGCCACGTCTGGATCAGTTTGTTTAAAGATGGCATGCTCTTTACTCGCGATTGTGAGATCGCAAACCACATGAAGGCTATGTCCGCCACCTACCGCCCATCCTGGGACGACTGCAATAACAACTTTGGGCATGAAGCGAATCAGGCGTTGAACTTCGAGAATATGAAGTCTGCCAAGTTTGGCGGGGTCAACATCACCTTCAACATCTTGGTATTTGTAGCCATCCTTTCCACGAATGCGTTGATCACCACCTGCACAAAAAGCCCAGCCACCATCTTTCGGTGAAGGACCATTTCCGGTAAGTAGAACACAGCCAATTTCTGACCATTGTCTGGCATGATCGAGTGCTAAAAATAGTTCGTCGACAGTATGAGGACGAAAGGCATTACGGACCTCTGGCCTGTTAAAGGCTATGCGAACTGTTCCGTTGTTCAAGGCTTTATGATAAGTGATATCGGTAAATTCAAATCCTTCAACAGTACGCCATTTACTTGTGTCAAAAATTTCTGAGATCATCTGCACTCCTATTTTTTGAGATATCTGATATATAATAGTATTCTCGTTTGAATTTTCATCACAAAGCCATTGTGATGAGATTTTCACCAACCTTTACTATGCCTAAAACTGAGAGCCCATGAGCGACTGGATCGAAGAAATAAAAAAAATCGCCAATTTGAAAGAACAAGGCGTTTTATCTGAAAATGAATTTCAGCAAGCAAAGATGAGGATCCTA
>JAYYJC010000056.1:0-13361 GCA_036146655.1 Myxococcota bacterium
TAAGCTTTTAAAATCATGTACGCTGCCTCTGACTGGAAAACAGTGTGTGCATCATATTTTAACGGAATTTGGTTGGTTCGATGTCAAATCAACTGAAGATGGCATTCGGTATTTAGAGTTGGCAGAAATTGCTGAAGACGAAGACATTGAATCCGTAAAAGCGGCCACAAGTGCAGACTTTTGTATTGCGGAAACGCTCAAAGTCATTCAAAAGCAGTCCTCTTAGACCGCTTAAGCAGAACTGGCTTTTGTCATCTCTAAACAGCAGACGCAGAATACCCAAATTTCTCTAGCCAACAATACTGTATCCGTAAACGCTCTATTGATGTGTGGCTTGAGAACTTTGCTGAAGTAAGCATGGAAAATTCAATGCGGCCTCAATAAAAAAGCAACCCGGCCCGTCACAAGATTGAATGGTCACATCAAATATCAAAGTCATTTGTGATGCACTTTGAATCTCACCCGTAATTTCGTTTTTAATGGCCAATGTTGCAGACAAGCCGATGGCTGATGTTTCTTCATCAAAATAAAATGTATCACATCGAAGTTCGCTGGTATTGCGTTCACAATTTAGCCCATCAGGCAGCATCACAAATGAATCTGCCTGAGAGTCGGTCACCCCAATTGACGATGGCACAAAATCGCTGACATCTTGAAACTCTGCGACCCCACATGCATCGGACAAAAGCGTTGGGTTTCCCAGTTGCCAATTCCCCTCATTGAGGAGTGTTACCTCAGGTTCTGGCTCAGGTTCTGGTTCAGCAGTATCCACTCCTCCACTGTCAATTTCAGAGGATGGCTCAGAACTTGGCTCCCAAGATGGCTCGAACTCAGTTGCTGTATCAATGGTAATGTCACGATCACCATCTTCTTTTTGACTGATGCAAGCGAAAAACAAAATAGGAAACATGGATGCCTCATGGTGATAAATGCTGTGGTTTAATTATCTGATCAAAATCAGTTGTCAAAAGAATTTGCCGCCTCATCGGTTACTATAAGCCTGTACCATTTTGCTGAGGACGCAATGTCGATTACCATCAATTTCGGGATAGAAATAGCCGCCGACAATCAATATGGTGCTTTGAGACTTATTCCACGAGTGGTGGGTCAGCCCATTGATCCGCTGCTAAGAATGGACATCTTTAGCTATGGTGCCCCATACTTCGATTCACGGCCCCATGCAGGCTACGCCACTATTATGTATCTTTTCAAAGACACTTTAGGGCAAATGGAATGCCAAAGCGGCATACACGCACCCATCTCTGTAAAAGCAGGTGAACTAAACTGGTATGTTGCTGGCCGAGGGCTTAATTTGAAAGACAGCCCAGTCGTCGACTCTGAAGTGTGTAGCGGTGCGCTGTTGTATGTAAAGTTACCTGCTTCTGAGGAAGTGAATAGCCCTAGACACAAATTGGTATCACAATCAGAAGCCATCGAACTTCAGTTTCAAAATGTCTCTCTTCGCTTGTTGTTTGGACAGTACTTGAATCACCATGTGGGTATTTTTGGATTGCAATATGCACTCATTGAAGCCACTGTGGAAGCAGATGCGTCGATTTCAATCCCCGACCAATGGAGTGCTGTCTTATTTCTAATCGAAGGAGACGGATACCTCAATGGTCAGGCATGGCATGAAGAGCAATTCGTAAGCGTTGTTGAAGAAAATGAAGTTACCATTAAACCGTCAGCTGTATGCAGAATTTTGATTTTTATGGGTCAACCAAATCAAGAGCCTTTGTATTGGGAAGGGCCATTTGCAATGAGCTCCAAAGAGCGAATTAATATGGTTAGAAATGCATATAAATTGGGCTTTATTGACCCAATACTGACTCCCTAAAAGCAAACAGACGGCCTTCATGTGAAAGCCGTCTGAGCATTTAAACGGTAATTAAGGCTTTACTGAGGACAGCTTAGACCTGGACCGAACATTCCAACTGACCACCATTCATATGAAGCCATGCTCTGGGTTGCACTGATGTCACACAGTTCGCCAGTGCTACCATCATAGTAAACCACCCGCATGGTGACATTGGTGTCGCCATTACCATGATCGCTGTAGTAATGAACTTTTACTTCGTAGTTCAGTCCCGCAGTTCCTGGAGTACTGGTGAAAGTTTCAGGACCAAATCCATTAACATCGTCGATATCTAGATCACCCCAAGATTGGCTCATAGAGTAATAAGCCACTTCTTCTGTGCCAGAAATGATGTGTGTATCCACATCGGTATCGTCTTTATCCCAAGTCAAAATGGTCAGGATTTCCTGAGCAGGTGCTTCATCGGGCTCACAGAATGAGATGGTGTTTGACTCTCCGACCCCATCGAGGTTTTCATCAAGATCCATTTGGACAATTGAGAATCCACCGGTCAAGGAAATGGCTTGATCAACGACACCATTCACAATTGGTGCGGCAACAGTTGTAAATGTTCCGTCATCTCCATTGCCAAACTGAATGCGAATATAGGCTTCTGTTGCAGATGTATTTTCTGCTTCAGCATAAATATTCAATACTGATGGGAAGTCCTCTCCACAACTGATGTCTGCATCAACAGGGCCAGCACTGGCATCACCGTAAACAATCGAACCATTTTTATCTGTGATTTGGAAAGTGGTCCACTCAGCTACTTCAGGCGAAGCAATTCCGTCTTCGTCAGTTGTCCCCTCTTCAGGCACTTCTTCTGGCTCAGGCTCTGGCGCCTCAGGCTCTGTATAGGGCGCTTCACAATAAAAACTAATGTCACGGGGGAGTTCAACCACATTTAAACTGGCATCAAGAGAAAGCGAAATGGCTGAATCAGCATTAACGATTTTCGTTGTTTCATCAAAACCCATCACATCGGTTGTACAGTTGACAGCGCTGTCATTACCTGTGGCCACCAATACATACGCCAAGTCAACAGGAACATCAGACAGTGTCACAGAGTTTCCACTCACATCGACACCACCAATCGAGGTTTCATTGGTCAAGGCACCAACATCAAGACGGCCGTAGCAATCTGCACCAACATTCTCACCACAAAATGAGGGATCAAATGCACTTTGATTGTCTAAAATACCGTACAATTGGAAAGTGTAATCTGCAGGTGATTCTCCGCTTACATTAAGATTGCCTTCTAGGCTTACTTTGATGTTGTCTTTAATGGCGTCTGCACAGCCAATACCAAGTAAAGCTGTCAGTAATAAATTGTGTTTCATTGCAGTCTCCTTTTTTGTGCAACGGTAAAGACTTACATGCAAGTCAGAGAATTGTCAAGATCTATTTGACTTATGCCAAAAGACAAGCCACTTTCAGCCATCACCTGCAGTGATTTAGTGACTGCCTTTCAAGAGGTTACTGGCGATGGATGTTGTAGCCACCTCTGTCCACAAAAACCTGAACAGTGTATTGGGTTCCTGCTTCTGTTCCTGACCAAAATAATGACCTGCTGGCACTCGAAATGATGGCTTTGGGCTGCGGCGCAGGAGAACCTCCATTCATGGCGTGCTTGGTCTCATATACATAGGTTCTTTTTCCATTTTTTTCGTCTTGGTCAAGAACAAATACCACCTCGGTAGATTGGTACTTTCCACGGAGAAACCGCTCAGCATATCCATCATTGTCCAAATCGACTTCCCAGCCGTCGGCCAATTCAACCTCTGCGGTTTTTAATCCAGCAGACGCCAGTTGAAGACCCGCTGCCAAAAGGTCCTGTTCTCCAATCTTAGTGACACGAAGTTTCGTCACCCCAGGAGGTGGAGTCCCATTGGACATCGGAACAGGTTTGGCAGCTGGTGATATAATAACACCCTGCAATCCGATGGTATAACTTGCAAGTGGAGACAAGAAGCGCAGTTCTGAATTGGGCATTGTCCAGTCTAAATTCTGGGGATTTGTGATGCGAAGAGACTTACCAGATGGCTTTATGCCCCAGCCTTTTGTCGGACCAGTTCCCCTTAGTTCATGGATCAAGACACGGAAGTTACCGGGTGGTTTGTCCGTCAACCAACCTGGGGCACCATTTAATGGTGCCACCGCATAAGTTTTACCAGTGGCTCGATACAGTTTGTTGTCAACAAAACTGACATCCCCGATTGGACGAACAAAGTCAAAACTGGACTGCCGTTTGGATTCATTTTGGGGGACTTTTATCAAGTGTTGAGGTGCAAGAGAAATCGACTTGAACTTTCCATTTTCAAAAGACATGATGGCAGGGTAAGCAGACACACAGCTTGGATCGTAAGGCACCTCTTTAAATGCATACCGCTCGCCAAGTGACACCGCCACACCGACCGTAAAACCAACTGGCGCATCCGGAAGTGGACACAACGGTAAACCTGGACCACTTTCTTTACCCGCACGGAAAGCCCGCATCGCAACCATATCAGACACACCTGTGGCCTTCAAGTGGTCTTTCACGGCCTTTTCCCATGGCATTAATGCACCTGTGGCTTGTCTACCCATCCACATTGGTTCGGGCAAATCATAAGCAACGGGGGGCTCAATGTATGCTCTTGCCGAACGGCCTACTATTTCAAATTGGATGAATGCTTCTGGAAAACGCTCAACAAGTGTGGGCAAGGATGGATGACCTGCATACTTTTCGGCAAGATAAAGGGCTATTTCTGGTGAATCAACCGTGCGAATTGCAGCACTGGCAGCCAAAGACATGGCAGTTTCTGCATGTTCAGTTCCATCGAACTTTTCAGCCACTGCGAGGTAATCCGCCTCGCCAGCGATGTCACCAAGTTCACGCAGTTGGGCTTTGCCTTCTCTCCAAAAAGCTTTTTCTTGCCATGTCGTGCCTTCCCATTTCGTTTGGTAGTTCTGCCATGAGCTGACCTGATCGTCTCGCATGGCAGAGTCCCAGAAGGCTTGTGCACAAACTTCACGAAGGTCAGTATCTGACTTTGCTGTTGAAGCGCCCCAGCGTTCGCACTTTTCTTGGGCTTCGTCATGACGCTTTTCGAGTATGAGATTGCGAATGGTTTGAGACTTTCGATTGGCATAAGCTGGCATCGAAATACTCAGGCTCAACGCAATTAAAATCAATCCGTATCGAGACAAAAATGCAGGTCGAGCGCAATTTACAGGAATGTCACGATTTTTGAATTTATACCTAGAGGTGCTAATCATTTTGGTCAGTCCTTGATTAAATCAAAATTGACGGTTCTATTTTGTACAACAACTGTGCTGGAAGATCTCATCAAGATGCGTTAATTGGGGGTCCCAGCCATCATTGCGCTGAATATTATCATATTTCTTTAGCATAGACACCTCTATCTAAACCCCAATCACACAATCTTATTTCCTTCATACCACTCAAAAAGGACGTGTACCGTGTCACAAAGCCTAGAAAACCTACGAAACATCGGCATCTCTGCCCACATTGATTCGGGAAAGACCACCCTTACCGAACGCATCCTTTTCTACACTGGTCGCATCCATGCCATTCATGATGTTCGTGGTAAAGATGGTGTTGGCGCAAAAATGGACTCAATGGAACTCGAAAGAGAGCGTGGTATCACCATCCAATCTGCTGCCACACACTGCGCATGGAAAGACAAGCACATCAACATCATTGACACCCCGGGACACGTTGACTTTACAATCGAGGTTGAGCGTGCACTCCGTGTCCTTGATGGCGCCATCTTGGTTCTCTGTTCTGTTGCTGGTGTTCAATCTCAGTCAATTACGGTTGACCGTCAGATGCGCCGATACGGTGTACCTCGAATCGCTTTCGTCAATAAGTGCGACCGTCAGGGCGCAAACCCCTTTAAGGTTTGCGAGCAGCTCCGTGAAAAGCTCAAGCTCAACTCTTTCCTCTCTCAAATCCCAATTGGACTTGAAGAGAAACACGCAGGTGCAGTAGACCTCATCGATATGAAGGCATATTACTTCGAAGGCGACAATGGTGAGCACATTCGTGAAGAAGAAATCCCAGCAGATTTGATGGAACAAGCTCTCGAATACCGTGAAATCATGCTTGATGTCGTGTCCGGTGCACAACCTGATGAAGACTTCGCTGAAGAGCTCATGATGGCCCAAATGGAAGAAATGGAAGGCGGAGATCGTGTTTCTTCTGAAATGCTTCATCGCGCCATTCGAGAAGGCACCATTGCCCTGAACCTTTGCCCAGTAATGATGGGCTCTGCCTACAAAAATAAAGGGGTTCAGCTTCTCCTTGATGCCGTTGGATACTGGCTTCCAGACCCAACTGAAGTTCCAAATGTCGCAATGGAAGCTGAAGACGAAAGCGTGACCCACGAGATCCGCTGCGAATCAGACAAGCCACTCTGTGCATTGGCCTTCAAACTTGAAGACGGTCGATTTGGTCAGTTGACCTATCTGCGTGTCTATCAAGGCACCATGGTTAAAGGCGACACCATTTACAATGTTCGTGACCGTAAGAAAATCAAAGTTGGTCGCCTTGTTCGCATGCACTCAGACGAGATGGAAGACATCGACAGTGCCAAAGCGGGGGACATTGTCGCCATGTTCGGTGTAGATTGCTTCTCCGGTGACTCTTTCACCAACGGTGAAATCTGGTGGTCAATGACCTCTATTCATGTCCCTGATCCTGTGATTTCCATCGCCATCACCCCGAAAGACTCTAAAGCTCAGGTCAACATGTCTAAGGCACTTCAGCGTTTCCGTAAAGAGGACCCGACATTCCGAGTAACCACCGATGTCGAAACCAAAGAGACCATCATTTCTGGGATGGGCGAGCTCCATCTCGAAGTTTACATCGAGCGCATGAAGCGTGAATACAAAGCAGAGGTCGAGACATCACCACCTCGCGTATCTTACAGAGAAACCATTACCAAGCGTGCGGAATTCAACTACACCCACAAAAAGCAAACTGGTGGTTCTGGACAGTACGGCCGTGTGGCTGGTTTCATCGAGCCGATTGATGAAACTGAGAACACAAA
This sequence comes from Myxococcota bacterium, assembly GCA_036146655.1. Classification (GTDB taxonomy): domain Bacteria; phylum Myxococcota_A; class UBA796; order UBA796; family UBA796; genus JAYYJC01. The sequence continues at coordinate 6,910 of JAYYJC010000056.1, forward strand.
CTATGAGTTCATCGAGCAAATCAAGGGTGGTGTTATTCCCCGTGAATTCATCCCATCTTGTGACAAAGGCTTCCAAAGTTCAATCGAGAAAGGGCGTCTTATTGAAGCACCTGTTGTGAATGTCCGTGTCACCATCAACGACGGTCAGTATCACCCCGTTGATTCATCCGACAATGCATTCCAAGCAGCTGCTCGTGGTGCTTGGCGTGAGGCGTATTCCAAGGCCACTCCAATTGTTCTTGAACCAGTCATGAAAGTTTCTGTTGAAGGTCCAGCTGAGTTCCAAGGAAACATACTCGGTACCATCAATCAGCGACGAGGTATGATCACAGGAATGGCGGAGGACGACAACAACTACTCAGTGGTTGATGCCGAGGTTCCACTGTCTGAAATGTTTGGATACTCGACTGTTCTTCGCTCATGTACACAAGGAAAAGCTGAGTTCACAATGGAGTTCTCACGCTATGCACCCGCACCACGGAATGTACAAGAAGACTTAATCAAGGCATACCAAGAAGAGAAAGCAAACAGCTGACCCATTCTTGTCCTGAGTAAATCAAGACCCTTCACATTTGTGAGGGGTCTTTGCATTTATCGACAATATTTTTTTTGGCGTTATACTCTCAGCACACGGACAGAACATGGCCTCCCTTCCACCCCAAATACAACAAGCCGACCAAGCGCTTTATGCATTCTTTAAGGGGGTGTCGTTTTCAAACCATCTTAATCCCATCAATACAACAGAAGCGAAACGCGCATTTTTTCTTGGTGCAGAAGGCCCACCGTTTGCATACAATCCGTTGCTTCGCGCCGATGAGTTCCTACACCGACTGGATAAAATTAGACTGAAGTTTGATCATCCTCTCGCCGAATTGATCAACCAGAAAATTTACGCCACCCAACTGCTCATCTATGCACTCAGAGATAGAACCGCCCTCGGATTTGATGCTTTAGCAAGACATCATCGTTGGTACCCTGAAAGTTCAATCCTTGAACTTGATTATGAAGCACAAAGCGACATTCAACCTTTGGATAGACCCGCAAAAATCCTCATTAAACGGTTCAAAAAGGCACTCCAAGAGCGTCATATGGAAAACTGGACGATCCGAACAGATACTGTCATGAGTGCGAGGGTTCAAGTGGATGGGCCCAAAAGACAGCTGATCGTACACCCACTCGCTTTATTTCGACAAAGAGACATTGAACGGCTGATTGTACATGAAATCGATGTTCACGCCCAACGGGCCGATAACGGTTTACGACAGCCTCTGAAGCTCTTCTCAATGGGACTTACAGGCTCTTTGATCACTGAAGAGGGATTGGCTATGCTTGCGGAGGAGCGCAATGGCGTTCAGTCTCCAGGCGCCATGGCTCGTCAACTCGAAGTGGTTAAGGCCATTCATTCTGCGCGTCACATGGGCTTTAGAGCTTTGTTTGAGCACATTCGAGAAAGTTGCGGTACAGCACTTGCTTGGGCCATTGCGCTAAGAGTAAAACGAGGCCTCGCAAACCCAGAACAACCAGGCGTATATGCCAAAGACAGCGTGTACCTTGTCGGGCATCAGCGCGTCAAAGATTGGTTAGGCAAGGGAGGCGACATTCGCCATCTGTATGTGGGCGATGTGGGAATGGAACACCCTATTGGATTGTGGCTTGATGAAGGGTGGGTCGAACTTAAAGAAACACCGAGATTTTGGATGGCAGATTAAGCCTCTACCGTCCCCGCCTCTGCGTTCGTCACATCAATCAACTCTTTCATGGCCGGAAACTCCTCTCGAAGCAGTGCTTCAACCCCCATTCTCATGGTCATGGTTGATGAAGGACAACTCGAACATGCCCCAACAAGTTGAACGAAAATGTTGTTGTCCTCAATCTTTACCAAAGTGATGTCTCCACCGTCTCCTTGAAGCGCAGGTCGAACCATGTCATCAAGTACTTCTTGTACAGCCTCTAAGCTTAAGGGCTCACCGGTTTCAGTTGGGCTTTCATCAGAAGTTTGAACACGCTCGGTCACATCTTGTTGGGTCTCTTGTTCAACGGGTTCCGCTACATCGGAAGGTTTTTCTTGAACCTTCTCTTCTGCTTGAGGAGCCTGATACTGGTTAGACGGTTCGGGTGTGCTCGGCGGTCGTGACTGCCAGTTGGGAGGAGATGTATCCGCATCCTCAAGACCCAGTATTCCCTTAGCAAAATCCTTTATTCGTCGCCGGAGCTGAAATGCAGACATGGATTTATCCTCTGTTGATAGACTTGGTTCTACAAAACACTCAATTTGCTGCAGCGATGAATTTGACTGCAACCGACCGGTGATGAGGGTATGTTGAACATTTTTAAGTATAACATACCGCAAAAAGAATGCTTCGATTTGAGCATAATCACTCAATGAGAAATGTCCCTTCTCAGACAAAATCCATTTGTCATCTTGTACTCCTTTGTCTATGAATCGAACAACGCCAACGGCATAGGCCGTGGGCATATCTCCCCTGACTCTTTGTTTGCCAAGCAGTATGGCATCAGCCAGATCACCATCAGCCCCTAGAATTCCGATCAATGAACCGTAATTAAACGGACATTTAAATGGAGACACAAACTCAATCTGGCCATTATTGCCTCGTTTAATGCGGTCCCCTTTGGGGATTTCGATTTGGATTTGATAAACATTCAAATCAAGGGTCATTTCTTAACCAAAATGATATAGTGGCAGTCCACTATAACTCAGTGAGAAATGAGATGCGTTTTCGTTCAACAATCGCCGTATTGATGCTGGCATGTACAGGTCAAAACAACACATTTTCAAGTAAAGGAGACGACAACAGTACTTTGGATCAGGGAGTTGGACAATTGACTTGGTCTCCTGAGGTTCTGATCATAACAGGAGTACAAGCTGGCTTTGCTCAATCTGGTCAGATCACCTTGTCTTCTACCGGAGACAACACACTGCGCATTGACAGCATTACATTGTCTAATGCCGGAAGCGGAGTCTTTTATGTAGAAGAGCGAAGCAACCTTAATCTGGCCCCTGGCCAAGACACCACAGTGGATGTGGTGGCAAACTTTGACAGCTCGGGTTTTGCTAAGGGTGAAGTTCGTATCCGTTCAAACGATGGCGAGAATCGAGATCTGCGTATTCCAGTTTGTGCTATCACCGAAGATTATACAGAACCCTACAACTGCACCGAAGACTCTTCCTCAATTGACACAGGTACTTTAGACACCGGTACTGTGGACACCGGTACTGTGGATACTGGTTCTTAAGGGGCTGTTTCGCTTGGCGTTGACCCTTTTGGGAACATCAAGAGCGACGGCCTCACTCGCCAACCTGTTTTTGGCATGAGGCCATGACCCGGCAATCTCAGACTTTCTCTGACTGTGTATTTTTTCATAACGCCATAGTCATACCGGCTCGAGGGAGCCAGTACGGCATTAAATCTGTAATTGTGGATGTCCGCTTTAATTTTCTGTACATCGTCATACAAAACACCACCTTCATGATCGATATCCCATAGCGAAATCAGATGAGTGGTTGGCGGATGACCTGCCATTACCGGATACCACGGAAAGTGTGGAGCAAATATTGGTCCTTCGATTTCCTTGAGCTTTGAAATTAACTTTTCACCAGCTTTATAGTCATTTTCAGATGGGGCATATCGCTCCAACTCCCACTTGCCATTCCAAAGCATGAGACACATCAATGCGGTAAGCCCCAGATTGATGTTTGGTTGCACACGGTCTGCCCAATATTGCCAAAGTAAGCCCATCCAAAGCGAAAGAAACCATCCACCAGGAATAAGAACATTCATGTATCCACCATGATGTCCACGCATTATGGCAGAAAATAACAACGCCAACCCGCCAGTCCAAAACCAAAATCGCTGGCCTTCAGTCCGAGACAAGTTCCACAATGGAACAGTGTATGCACATACCCCTAGCCACATTATTGCAGCAACGATGCAGATGGTAACATCCCTATGCCAGTTTAATATGGTGGGAATGGGCCGAGTAAAAGACAGATACAAATAAGCACCAATTGATATCACAAATCCAATTAATGCCAGTTTGAATACAATAGAACGCCAACCATATTTCGAATAAAGCCAGCTCAACGATGATAGTCCTGCCAAAAGAGCCCCAAGCCAAACCCCATCGATCAGCTCTTTAAATGACAACCACATAAATCGCTGTGTCACAAACGGATGTTTGGCCGGAACGCCAAGCAAATAAGTCAAGAAATAACCATTTGTATGCCATTGAAGCAATACTATCGAGATCAGAGCTGGGACAATGCTGGATACTGAGAACCGAATGGCGGATGAGCGTCTTTTGGTCGTCCAAAGCCACCACAGCGCTGGAACCCCAAAGATGGCTGCATTGTGTTTGGTCAAGAAGGCCACCCAAAGCAGAAGGCCACCCAAAATGGGTTTATTTTGACGAACGCTCAACATCGACCAACTCAAAAGAGCAATGAGACATCCATCAGCACGAACCAAATCGTAAAATGAACCGGTTTCATTATACAGAGACAAAAAGATAGCTGCCGAGGCAAATGACATCCCCCAACTCGCCCCTTCAAAACGCATGCTACGGATAAGAGCAGCGCCAGCAATCAAAGTGGTTACCAATGAGATGGAACGCCCCATTGCATAATCTAAATGCCCCATCCAGCCTGCAATCCCAAGGATCCAACTGTAAAACGGCGGATAAATAAACGGAATAAAGTCACTGCTAGGCTGAACATAAATGCCTTCCCCATTCATTACCCTTAGGCCATGAATAAGCATACCGCCTTCCATCCATTCCAAGTCGTAAGGGTACAGAACCCTCATGGAAAAAGTCCAACAGAGTAACACCAGAATACCAAGGCTGGCCACTGTCAATAAAAGCAGATGAAGTGGTTGATGATTTTTCATCGCTCCATGGCACGCAAAGTTGCAGCAGTCAGCACATCAATCAATTCTTGGGAGTTTTCCTGAGTTTGAGGATTGGGATTTATATTTATCCGAGCCAAAGACCAATCTGCTTTGGGACCAATTCCTGTGGGTTTGGGGTGATCACATCCTGTACAACTCATACAAGCATCTGGCAAATCCGCTTTTGGAGCATCCGCTTTGGCCACTGCGGATGGTGGTCCACCATAGCGTTTTAAACCCATGCTTCTGAGATGGACGGCCTCTTCAGGAGGCAACGATCTCACCATGCCCATGTCCCGAGCAGTTTTAGTGATCAGTGCCGTGTGCTCCATCGTTTCAAGACGGCAAAAAGCCTCGAGCAAATTGGTTCCTGCACACACAGCACCATGACGATCCATTAAGATCGCATCGTGATTAACAATGGCTTCACCGACCTTTTGAGCAAGTAATTCTGTGCCTGTCGTTGCATAAGGAATGGTGGGGATCACGCCGAGTGTTAGAACCACTTCGGGCAATACACACTGTGCAAGGCTTTGACCAGCCACTGTAAACGCAATGCTGAGGGGCGGATGGGCATGCACCACAGCAGAAATGTCTGGTCGGGCACGGTAAACAGCCAAGTGCATGGCCATTTCGGAAGTGGGACGGCCAGACCCGCGCAGCATCGTTCCATTTTGATCAATGACCACCAAGTCGTCATCGGTCAAAAACCCCTTGTGACAACCAGCCTTCGTACACAAAATGTGCCCACTCGATAGACGGGCTGATAAGTTCCCATCCATTGCCACCAGTAGGTTGCGCTGGTAACAGAGTTGACCAATCTCAATCATTTGCTTTCGAATTGCACTTTCATGCATCGCATTTACCTCTTGTGGCATAAACTAGCCGATTTTAACTATTCACGCTCAGATTTTCGCTCTCGACCGAGTAGATTTTGAAGAACAACTTGAGCCGAGCAGCCTTCATACAACAATGCATAAATCTGCTCTGTAATGGGCATTTCAATGTTCATTCTATGAGCGAGTTGATAGGCCGTTCGTGTCGTAATGACACCTTCTGCAACTTGTCCAAGTTCGTCCAACACATCCTCTAGGCTTTTTCCTTGCCCCAGACCAATCCCAACTCGACGGTTTCGAGAAAGACCACCAGTACACGTCAAAACCAGGTCTCCCATTCCTGCTAAACCTGCAAGAGTGGCTGGTTGTGCTCCTTTGGCCACAGCAAGACGAGTAATTTCAGCGAGTCCTCTTGTCATCAATGCAGCCCGAGCATTTAGACCAATGCCAAGTCCATCAGCGACCCCGCACGCAATGGCGATGATATTTTTCAATGCCCCACCAAGTTCAGCCCCAACAATGTCATCAATAAAGTACGCTCGAAAGTTACCTGCATGAAAGGCGGCAGCAGCGGCATCGGCAACATCGGAAAATCGAGCAGCCATCACTACTGCTGTCGGTTGATTTTCAGCCACTTCACGCGCAAATGATGGACCTGCAAGAAAGCTTAGTTGTGCATGATGAACCACTGGTAACACATCCCGTAGAA
>JAYYJC010000057.1:0-11259 GCA_036146655.1 Myxococcota bacterium
TCTGCTTCAGTCAGCACCGTGTCCAGATCGGCATCGCAGTACCATTCGTCGTTGACATAGTCGTACCGTGCAATCTCACCATCGTTCAGACAAGACAAGCCGCCCAGTGTATCGGCATCGTCCAGCGAGGTGATGATGTCCAGCCCACCAATGGTGGTGCCAGCATTCAGGTCGTAGGCGTTGTTGGCAATGTAGTCGCCCACTTCAGTCGCATCGAGCGTATTGTCTGAGACACAGACCCAGTCATTGCCGTCGTAGCCCAAAATCTCACCGGGGGTGCAGCTCAATCCAGCAAGCAGGTCGTTGTCGCCATCTGCAAGCTCAGGGCTCAGGTAGCTTCCAAAGGTACTGGCCGTCACAATGTCCGAGCTGTTCACTTGGGAGCCCGTTGCCAAGTTAATCCCACCGTTGGTGATGTAGTTCTCGACCTGTGTTTCGCTAAGCTGGGTGTTGTCGTCTCCGTCGATGATGTCAGAGGGGATGGTGCTTGGGTTGATTTGACTCCAATCCACCGTAATGGGTTGGCCCACCCAATTGCCTGTTCCGTCAATGACCTGCAAGCCATTGACCTGAATTTCAGAGGCATTCACGAGCCCTCCATTGACCGTCTCGGCCACCTCGGCTGTTCCTGCCATCTGCGCATAGGGGGCGGAATTGATGGGATACCGGGTGGTCATGGGGGCATTGGTGTTTAACTGCAGCTCAAGATAGAGGGGATACAGGGCCAAAGTCGATGAGTCCAAGGGGTTGTTAACTTCGTCGGCGCCCAAAATGGCAGCATAATAGCCATTGGTGACATTGACCGCAATGGTGTCAGACCAATACATTTGTCCACCGGAGGCGGAGTCGTAGATTCGAAAAGTGAGGTCGTGTTGACCTGTGACCGCCGCCCCATTGCTGTCGAGTACTCGACCCTGTTGGGTGAGCTGGAGGGGAACCGCATGGGCGGTGGTCATTAAAGAAGATAGAAGCAATGAAAACATGATGATTACTCCGGAGAAAAGACAACAATAGAGCCGGGTTGATGCGTGTTTGCAGCGGGGTCTGTTGACGACTCCCCTGCAACGCCCGATTCAGACAGACAAGTGATGAATTGATGACCGCTTGGGTCTGTGCCCATCCCCGCAGACGCACAAAATCCGACGCCTGTGGCACCCTCGACATCGGCCCCAACCGTGACCGTGGCAGAGCTGCTGCTGCCGTCAATGGTCCCATCGTTGGGCGTGACGGTACAGACCCACACTTCCGCATCGGCGATGTCTGTTAACGGAATGGTGTCGGTGGTGTAGGTGGTACTGGCACCGTCAACCGTCCAGCTGTAGCTCAAACTGACAGCATCCCCATCCGCATCGTTGTCTTGTGCCGTGCAGACAAGGTCGTCTAGACCTGCCACCGGTGCCGACGGGCTAATGAGCACATTGAACGCTGAGGGCGGGGTATTCAAAATGGTGATGGGCGCCGAACTCTGGCTGACGGACGATGACCCGTCTGAGAGGGTTAGCGCCACATACACTTCATCGTCTCTGTCGAAGTGATTGAGCCCATCTAAGCTGTCGATGTTTGGCCCTGTCAAGCTTTGGACCACACTGTACCCACTTCCTGCATCCACATACCAGTCCCAGGTATAGATCAATGGGTCTCCATCGGGATCAGAGCCTGTGGCCGCCGCTTGAATGATGTCATCGGTATACACTTGACTGGGCGACAAACTCAGGGTGGTGATGCTGGGAGGGCTGTTGGAGATGGTGACACTGTCAGAGAGAGCGAGTCCGGTGTCCATCCCGTCAAATGGAGTCACCGTGCAGGTGATGGTCTCTCCTTGCTGAAAGGGTCCTTGCAGGGTGTCTGTTGTTGATGACAGCAGATTGCCACCCAAGGTCCACGCATAGCTGAGTGTGACCGTATCCCCGTCTGCATCCGTGCCCGTGGCCGTGCAGGTGAGTGTGCTTTGTGGGCTTGGGTTTGAAGGGCTAATGGAAACGCTGCTTACCTCAGGAATTTGATTGCTGATGGTGATGCTCGCTTCTGCAAAGGGACCTGTGCCAATGCCATCACTTGGGGTGGCCCGAACGGTCCAGGTGTCGCCTTTGGTGGTCTCTGAGCTGGCCAGCGTTGAGCCTGTGAGGCCTGTGCTGGCGCCATTTCGCAGCCAATCGTAGGTGTAGGTGATGGGTGAGCCTTCTGGGTCCACAGAGCCACTTGCGTTGGCCACCAGGGCATCCGATGTGAACGCAGGGTTGGGTGACAGGCTGAGGGTCGGTTGGCTGGGCAGCCCATTGATTGTCAGCTGGGTGAGGGCCTCTGCATAAAGTCCGGTGCTGTCTGTGACCGTGACGGTAATGTCATGTGCTCCGCTGCTGAGGCTGCTGGTGTTGAACTGAGCAATCCCGTTGGACGCTGCGCTGGTGGTGGAAAATGATCCGTCAATTGAAGAGACCCAGTCGATGCTGAGGGTGTCTGGGGCGTCTTCTGAGTCGGAGACCTCCGCCACGAAGCCAATGCTGTCTCCTGCATTGTACTGACTGCCCTGCGTCGGTGCGGTGAGAACAATGTTGGGCGGTGAACCCACGGTGTAGAGAATGTCTGCCACGCACGCTTCACCCGCATCGTCTGTGGCGGTCATGGTGATGACATGGGTGTTGAGGCTTAAGCCGTCGTAGGGAAAGGTCACCACGCCTGCACCGTTTGGGGTGGCTGTGCCAATGTCGCCGTCTTTGTCTGAGTTCCAAGAGACCGCAAGCTCATTGTTGGGCATGTCGGGGTCGTCGACCTGTCCGAGAAAGGTCACCAGCTGCCCTTCTGCCCCTGCCGAGTTGGTCAGGGGGGCGGTAATCTCGCAGCTGGGTGCCGTATTGGCGCCTGCCACGGTGATGACCAAGGAGTCTTTGTTGGTTTTGCCAGAGCTGTCTTCGACATGCAGCTCAATGATGTGCTGACCTTCAGTGAGGTTGCCATAGCCGACGGTTTCGCCATTGCTGTTGGGAGTGGCATCGACGCTGCTGAGGTCGCCATCGAGCGATGAGGTCCAGTATGCGGAGAGTGAGTCGGCGGGATCTTCTGCGTCTGACACCAAGCCCTCGAAGGTGATGAGCTGGTTGGCGTAGTGTGTGGAGCCGTCGGTAGGTGCGAGGATCTGCACCTCAGGTGCCTCTGACTCAACGACCTCAATGGTGATGCTGGCATCGGTGCGTGCGTCAAAGGGATCACGCACGGAGAGGGTAATGCGCTCGACACCAGCAGGGACTTCTGCTTCGCAGAGGGCGCTCCCATCGACTGGTGCAGGGATTTCTTCGCAGAGAATTTCGAGGTCTGCATACCAAGTGACCAAGAGGTCTTCGGTGGGATCGTCATCGTCAGAGACCGTTCCGAAGAAAAGCGTGCGGCTCAGCTCGAAGATCTGGTCGCCATCACTGTGCGAGGTGATGGTGGCTTCGGGAGGATTGTTGGTAATTCCGATGTTCTTTTCAGAACCTGCACATGAAAGGAAAAGTATAAACAACATAAGTCGAACCAAATGAAGTGGAGTGGCCCCATATTAGTACAGATTGAAACTTCGATGCAAGGGGTTTTTATGAGGTGGTCGTTGGGCTGCACCGAGCCTCAACTTTACCCAAACTCGATTTTTGAATGCACCCCTGACCAGTGCCGTCAGCGTGCGTAACCCAGCGAAATGACAAACCGAACCTCGGTGTACTCTTCTGCTGGGCCTGCGCAATTAATGTCGAGTTGTCCGGTTGTTTCGTCGAGCACCACCACATCTCGATTGGATATGGCGCTGGCGCTGACCAGTGTATTGTTGTTGTATACATATTTTCTGTAGAGAATGCCCAGTGCCTCTCCCAGTTCAATTCCAGTGGGCTCAAGGCCGTCTGAAGTGCAGACATATTCGATGACTTCCCACCGAAGTGTTTCGTTTTGAAGTTGTAGATTTAACGACTCTGAGGCCGCAAGCGCATCTGACAGCTGATCAATCTGGCTTTGCATCTCTGACATCTGAGCAGTGAGTGTGTCTATTTGGTCGGTCAACTCGCTGGTGTCAGTGGTTTGAGTTTGGGGTGGTGGAGGGCTGCCGGTGTCTTTCACTTTTCCATCATTGCAGGCGAGGGGTACAGACAAAAACAAAGCAAAAAGGGGTGATTTTAAAGGGGCTTGGACGGTAAGCATGGGGTGGCCTCATAAACGGGTTGTGGTTTTACCATACAACACCAACGGCTTCACAGCCAAGGATTCATGTGTGGCGAACGGCCGATCAATGTTGGTCTGTGTGAAAATGGGTGTGGCTGTAAGGGGGCTGACGGGTTTTGGAACACCTCAAATCTAAAAGGGAGGCGCATGCGCAGAGGAGAATGGCTTTTTATGTGCCATTTCAGCACCACACATCTCCAACAGACGGCCTCAATCCGGTCTTGCTCAATAAGGCCTTTTCATATTTCACCGCATGCGGTAAAAATGAGTATCCACAGTCTTTTTAGGTGTTTCCATGTCTCGTACTTTATCCCTTACCAGCATTCTCCTTTTTGCCTGCGACTCAGACAAGGGGGTCAAGGCCTTCAATTCAGAGCCCAGTGCAAAAATTACCTCCCACAGCGACGGTGACGAGGTTTTGGAAGGGGTTTTGGTGACCCTTCGAGGGTCTGCATCAGATGCCAATCACAGCTACGATCAGCTCACGGCCACATGGTATTCGGGTTCTGAAATCATCTGTGAGGCAACCGTGCCGGAGTCTGATGGCACCGTTCAATGTGACACAACGCTTGTGCTGACCGAATCTGAGGTGAGCCTTGAGGTGAAGGATGCGGGCAATGCCATGGGCAGTGACACAGTGACGCTGACCGTTGTCCCAACTGCAGCCCCCGACGCCATGATCATCACCCCAGAATCAAGTGGAATGTATTACAGCGATCAGCTCATCACCTTTTCGGGCGTGGTCACCGATGAAGAAGACAGCTCGAATCTGTTGTCGGTGTATTGGGAAAGCAGTCTGGATGGGGCGCTGAGTGATGTGGATGCCATCCCAGAGAGTGACGGCAGCCTCTTGGGCTATGGTTATCTGACAGAAGGAGAGCACGCAATCGAGCTTCATGTGGCGGACACCACTGGTAAAACCGACAGGGCATCGGTCATCATTGAAGTGGGCCCACCAAACTCAGCGCCCCTGTGTGCCATCACAGCGCCCAGCGATGGATCAGCCGGCCCTGAAGGGGAATCGGTCCAATTTGTCGCCACTGCTTCCGATGTCGATGTGTCCTCGGACATGCTGACCGTTACCTGGAGTTCTGACAAGGACGGGGAAATCGGTACTTCTGTCCCCAACAGCGCTGGCGAGATCTCGTTTACCACTTCCGACCTTAGCGTCAACACACACAACATTTCAATGCAGGTTTCGGATGAAGTCGGGGCCACATGCACTGCAACCCTAGACTACACTGTTGGGACGCCGCCAAGCATCATCATCGGTTCGCCAGTCGATGGAAATGTGCTCAATGCGGGTGAACCCATTCTTTTCTCGGCCACGGTGTCGGATGCCCAAGACCAACCCGACGAGGTCCTTCTCGATTGGCAGTTGGACGGGGTGTCCATTTCCACACAGGGCGCTACTTCGAGTGGAACGGCAGAGTTTTCAGATAACAGCCTTGGTTTTGGGGTTTACAATTTGGCTGTCACGGCAACCGATACCGATGGTCTGACCGATTCTGACCAGGTCAATTTCACCGTGAATGGGCTTCCCACTCAACCAGTTGTCCGAATCGATCCAAACCCGGTCAACACCAATGACACATTGTCCGCTGTGATGGATATCCCGTCCACGGATCCGGAAGGCAACAGCGTCAGTTACACCTACGAATGGCTGTTGGGGGGAGTGGTTCAATCGGCGTATACCTCGAGCACCCTGCCGTCGTCTGCGACTCTCAAAAATGAATACTGGACGGTTCGGGTGACGCCCAATGACGGCATTGCCGATGGTTTGGCAGGCGAAGCCAGCATCACCATTGACAATATTCCACCCACCTTGAGTGGCTTGGCCATTGCTCCCGCCAATAATGTGACCAATGACATCACTCTGACCTGCTCAGTGGTGGTGACCGATCCAGATGACACGCTGACACCTGCGTATGAATGGTCCATTGGCTCATCTGTGGTGGGCAGTGGATCCACACTGGATTTGGCTGCCGTTGGTGCCATGCCCGATGATGTGGTGACTTGTGCCGCCTCGGTGGTGGATGGGAATGGCGCCTCCGCTGCCGACAGCACCACGGCAATCGTTTTGAACCGAGCCCCCATTGTCTCTGGGGCCGTGGTCACCCCGTCGACTGGCGTGACCACGGCAACTGCGCTCACTTGTTCAGCCACGGTTGTGGACGACGATGGGGAAAGCCCGACGGTCGCCTATGAATGGCAAGTGGGCAGCTCGGCCTATTCGGGAGATTCCCTAAGCCTCGACAACACCATCGTCTCTCCGGGCGACACCGTCACCTGCACCGTTTCAGCCAGCGATGCCTTTGGTGGAACAGCATCCGACTCTGCATCCGTCACCGTTGACAATACCCTTCCCACTGTGACGGCCAGCATCACGGCCAATGGCAGTACCAACGCAGGTGAATTAACCTGCTCGGCGACGGCATCCGATGTGGATGATGCGCCATCCGCTCCCACACTGGGCTTTGAATGGTTTGATGCTGCCGGTGTGCCGTTGGGCACCTCCAATCCGCTTCAACTCGACAGTTCGATGGGTGTGGATGGCGATGCCATTTCATGTGTGGCCACTGCGACCGATCAGTCGGGAGAATCGGCAAGCGATACAGCGTTCCATACCATCACCAATAGCACACCTGTTATTGACAGCATTTCACTGACACCTGCCACTCTGACGGCAAACACAGCTTCCGTAACTTGTCTTGTTACGGGTAGCGATGCCGATGGAGACACAGTCGCATTTGCCTATGAGTGGTTGGTGGATGCGCAAACCCAAACGGAAACCAGCAACGCTTTTGCTGGACCCTTTGTGGCGGGCTCCACCATTGCCTGCCGTGCCACACCAAATGACGGAAAAGTCGATGGCGCCGTTGGTGAAGCGACTGCACTTGTCGACAATACCCCACCAGTGGTGGACTCAGTGACCTTGAGCCCAACGACGGTCTACACCAATGACACCTTGGTTGCGACAGCCACCGTATCCGATCCAGACTCCGGACAAACACTCTCAATCTTTTATGAGTGGCATGTCATTGACTCCAATTCGGGCACAGATGCGGTTCCAAGCAGCGGCTACGGGATTGATTCATTGACTGGGTTCAGCCGTGATGACGAAGTCTATGTCATTGTCACAGCTAACGACAACATCGCCACCAGCAGCCCTGTGACTTCCAGCAGCATTGTGGTGTCCAACGCTGCCCCGACCGCACCCACCATTTCGGTCTCACCAAATCCAGCTTCTGCAGGGCAGGATGACCTGATGTGTTCGGTGGTGACACCAGCCACCGATGAGGATGGTGACCCAGTGGTGTACACCTATGTGTGGACCGATGGTTCTGGCGTCATCCAACAAACCACGGTTGAGACGGCTGCCACCTCAGATGTATTTTTAGGGAGCGGAACGAATGCTGGCACATGGACTTGTGAGGTGACCCCTGATGATGGCAGCACAAGCGGAAACAGTGCAAGCGCCTCGACCATTGTAGAAGCAGGCTGTCCGGGCCTAAATGCCTCCATCACCACACAAGCTGAGGCCGACTCATATGCCGGCTGTGTGGAATTGAACACGGTCTACATGCACATGACTTCAGGAGTCACATCTGTCAATCTGCCAAACTTGGTGACTGTACACAATTACATCTACTTTCATGCCAACGATGACCTCGAACAAGTCTACCTGCCACAGTTGGAAACGGTTGGTCAATACGCTTATTTCTATCACAATTACGACTTAACGGCGGTTGACCTTGATTCTCTGCAAAGTGTGGGTGAGTACCTCTACTTTGATGGCAACAGCATTTTGGAGTTTGTTGGCTTGGATTCGGACCTCACGCTTGTCCAAGAGTACAGCTATTTTTCCAACAACACGCTGCTGTGTGTTCCGGATTTGGATTGGCCGACCATTTCTCAATCCTACCACTATGACAATGGAAACTTAGACTGTACAGACTTCGATGGAGATGGCTTCACCGCATCAGAAGACTGCGATGACACCGATTCGACCATTTATCCATTTGCCGGTGACACATACGGTGACGGGGTTGATTCAGATTGCGACGGGTTGGATTGTGAAGCGGGAAGTGATGGAGATACCTACTTTACTGCGTGCATTGACGATTCGATGACTCACGCATCGGCCAATCAAGTCTGTGTTGACAATGGGTATGATTCATTGGCGTCCATTGTTGGTTCAACAGAAGAAGATTTTGTCTTGACGCTGTTTAACAACCCAAGCCTCGCCGCTGACAACGACTGTTTTCACGATTGCTATTGGATTGGATTGGAACAAGATGGCTCTTCTTGGCGCTGGCTCGGTGGGGAGTCTTTTGGGTACCAAAATTGGGACTCAGGGCAACCCGACAACCCAGCTGAAGAATGCGTGTGGATTTCTGCGACCTACGAACGGTGGCACGACGAAAATTGCTATCACAACATAAATGGATTTTCGTGTCAAAAAAGATGACCCAGACAAAGCACATTGTCTTCAAAGGCGAGATGCCAAGGGACAAGGCCCCATCACCAGCACCCTCCATTCATCGCTTCGAATGGGGGATGGTCGTATGGGATTTTGGATGAACCCTGTCATCGAACAGAGCCTCTGTTTTGATTTACCATCAGCAGAAAGCATTTGATGCGTGAGATCAAGGTGTGTTCATTTTGCCCGTAACACCGGTTTGTGCATGGGTGAATGCAAGTGTCCTCCAAGAACTCGAAGCTGTGGTCCAATGAGGGGTGAGGGGCTTCGAAAACGGAGCAAAAGTGGATTCCCCCTGTTTTGAAAGTCTGTCTGGACGGAACCGCAAGTCCTTCGAAGTGTGGTAATAAATAAGCAGAAACCGGACAAAAGACGATGCTCGCAAAAAGACTGCTGACCAAACTCGGTCAACGCCCAAAGGCGCAGGCCTTACTGCTGTTCATGGCGGTCTCACTTGTGCTTTGCCTGCCGGCCATTTTGGCTGCCGACTCCATCATTGGTCTGGACGAGCCGTTTGGCGACCGTGCCAACAGTCTGTGGCTCCAATGGGCGGTTTACACCGGAACCGCTGTGGAAAACAAAATTTTTGCTCCAATCGGTATGGAGATACAGTTAAATTATTTCAACCTTGTCGATGTGTATTTGGCTGCGCCACTCATGGCCGTGTTTGGCTGGCCCGGACATTACAATTGGCTGGTGGTCCTAATTGCGCTGTTTAATTGTGTAACGGCGTGGGGCTTCGCCCGAGTCACAGGGGCCCAACCCCTTATCGCCATGACCATAGGGGTCTTGTTTGCGGTTTCATTCCCCTATGTGAATGCCATCGAAAATGGGCGGGTGATACAGTCGATAACTGGTGTCCTTCCGCTGGCATGTTTGGGAATTTGGCGCTTGCACGACGCTCCCAGCTTTAAGTCGATGCTCTTGGCCACGGTTGGTGTGGGCTTGGCCGGATGGGTGTACCTCTATTTTGGTCTTGCAATGGCCGTCATTTCCTTTTATGTGAGCCTGGTTCGCTGGCGCAGTTGGCGCCGGACACATTGGCTTATTGTCTACTATGGATTGTCTGCCTGCATTGCGTGGTGGTTGGTGCGAGATCTGCACGATTATTACAACGCCGTCCGTTTGAGTACAAACGCATTTCCAGAACCCTCAAAGATGTTTCAGCCGATGTATTTCGCTCAGGCGGGAGCAGTACTGGATCATTCCGTTCCGATTGGGTTTCTGGGATGGTCTTCTGATGCTTCATTGCCGTTACTCTTTTCTGCGGCTGCCGCGGTTGGATTTTGGAACGCCCCACGCCGCAGTCTGCTGCCCTTGATTGTCTTGTTCAGTATATTAGCGCTCGGACCGTACTTAAAAACCGACAGTGGGTTCATAGGTCAAGACGACAACGGTTGGATTGGCTCCGTGCCTTACCTGTGGATGTTCGAGCACATCCCCCTGGTTAATCGCATGCGCTGGCCGGAGCGGTGGTTGAGCGTCATCGCCGCACTGCTCATCCCATTGGCTGTGCGGGGGCTTCAGCGCTTTTCAACGGCTGGTTTCGTGGTGCCGGTGGCTGTGCTGATTGTCTTTGCGGACGCTTGTCTCAAAGGGTTTTGGCCCTTGTCACACACTCCATTTGACCCCCCGCGCTGTTACCTTGAGCTCAAGCATCAGCCCGACGGACTTCTGCTGATCAGTCCTTTTGTGTACAGCGACAGGGCCATTGTGTATCAACCCATTCACGGCAAATCGATTGTCAACCCGATTGGCTCGGGCTATGACGAGATAAAATGGCTTGATCACTACCACCGTTTCTTGAATGACCTGTCTTTTATTCGTTTTGTGCGCAGGTTTGACCACCCGATGGTTACGATGGATACCTTTTCAGCACCAGACATCACGGCGGCAAAGGACGCTGGTATACTCTACTTTGCTCACCACTGGGACTATTTTAAAGAAGCCCTGGACTCACCGGATGTCCCGAAAGACCATGGCGAGGACGAGCGGCTGGCCCGGCAAAAGTTCATTTCAATTCTCGGCGAACCCGACTGTGTCGATGACAAAATGGCCATCTGGGACTTTGGAGATTGACGGCTAGGTCAGTGGGACTGGTGTCATGGCCAACGGTGTAATGGGTGTTCAGAGGGGCATGCAAATGTCAATCTGGACAAGAAATGCGCCCAAAGGACACCCGATCCGACACGGCCGGGACTTGATGATGTTCAACAGACCCCCATCCCAGAAGCAATTCACAGGGTTCCGGAAGGCCGCTGTAATTAACTTGGTAGGTTCCCTCTGGCAGGTTGATGACAACGCCCCCACCATTCTCAGAGGTCGCATTCAAATCATCCACTGGAATGCCCAATGCATTGCTGTAAAACGGGACATTTCCAGCTTGTGGAGTCAGTTGGATGGTCACATTGGGTACATTGATTCCATCGCCATTGATTCCGTTTGAGACGGAAAAGGCCAAGACACCGGTGCCTGCTTCCCACTGTTGATCGAGTGCGCTAAACTGGCCCTCGGTCAATGTGTGTGAAAGAAGCGACACATTGGCCAACTCAATATCGTTGTCTTGTGTTGAAAATGCGAGTGCGCCGCCC
>JAYYJC010000058.1:0-3986 GCA_036146655.1 Myxococcota bacterium
GAGTTGGGAAGATCCAGGCGCAAAAAAGACCTGCTCATTTACCCTTAGTCGTATTTCTGTGACATCAGTTGTCATGCGGATCATGTCGTTGCTGATTTGATCTTTAAGTACATTGCGGAGCTGCGAGATCATTTGATGATCACTTTTGGCCTTCACTTCTCTCTGATCATTATTGCCCGATTCTCTTTTCTCAATGATTTTATTAAGCTTTTCTAAGCCACCAGACCCAAAGGCCGCTCTAATAGACTCCAATGCGGCATCAACTTTACCAGGATCTTGAAAGTTGGCCATCGCCAGTTGCATGACAAAGAAGGTAAGCAAAAGTGTGACCATATCGGAATAGGTAACCATCCACAAAGGTGCACCCGGTGGGGGTGGATCCTGCTTTGGCTTCTTTTTACGGGCCATCCTAGCTCACTTGTTCTACACGGAGTGTAGGTGGCAAATTAATGTTCAAGCGGTCAACAAGAAAGCGAGGACTTTCACGGTTAACAATGGATAATAAACCCTGTGCAATCAGCTGCTTTTCCTGAATCTCTTCATCAGAACGAAACTTCAATTTCTTTGCAATTGGAACAGCGAATACATTGGCAATGAGCGAGCCATAAAAGGTGGTCAACAAAGCCACAGCCATCGCAGGACCAATGGCCGATGGATCTGACAGGTTCTGAAGCATTTGAACCAGACCAATTAATGTACCAATCATGCCAAAAGCTGGTGCCATTACCGATAATGTATCAAAAAAATCGATGCCGAGTTTGTGACGCTCTTCTATTTTGTCAATTTCGGTAAATAAGATGTCCTCAATGGTATCCGGTTCATTTGCATCGACAATCATCTGGACCCCACGGGCAAAGAAATCGTCTCCAAGCTCATCAATGAATTCTTCAAGTGCCAAGGGTCCTTCACGACGAGCTCGATTCGCCATATCTTGAAGCAATGAGATCACACCTTTGGGATCGCGTGGCGTAAAGAAAAAAGCATTGCGCATGACTTTAAACGAACCGATTAGGTTGGCCATAGGAAATGATACACCCATGGCGGCAATACTACCCAGAACAACAATCAAAATTGAGGGTATGTCGACAAAGATTAGAAGGGAACTCCCCTTAGCCATGCCTGCGATCAACAGAACAACTGCAAGTATAAAACCAACAACTGAGGAAATATCCATTAAAAGCCCTCTCTTTCAATTCGGATCAATAGCATTGGACAAGATACATCATACATTATTTCGATAATAAATCGACAAAGGATTTGTTCGAATACGACAAATCCTCTATTGAACCTGATGTTTAACACAATGGGGTTTGATAGTGCAGTATTTGAACATAGCGTCAAAAATGCGCAGAGCGACAGTCTAGACGAGGTTAACAAGCTCTCTCAATAACTCATTGGTCGACGAGAGAACCCTTGAGTTGGCTTGGTAACTGCGTTGTGCAGTAATCATGGTTACGAACTGATCCTCAATGTCAACATTTGATGACTCGAGTGCATTTCCAAATACGCCACCTCTTCCACCAGAACCTGGAGCCCCCATCGCAGGCTCTCCTGATAGGAAAGTCGCACGAAACAAGTTTCCACCGAGCCGCTCAAGTCCATTTTCTGATTTAAAAGAAGCCAAAGCCACCTGACCGAGGACCATCTCTTGTCCATTGTCGTAGGTACCCGTGATTGTTCCATCAGTCAAAACTTTCAATCCAACCATTTGACCTAGGCCATACCCGTCTTGCTCTAAACTGGTAACAGATGATGCAGATGCAATCTGAGTCAGCGCTCCTGATACAACATTACCATTGGCATCCACACCAAAGTTGAAGTTGAAATCTTGCGCAGCAGCACCAGCAAAGCTCCAAGGTGTTTGCGAGCTGGTGTTGGTTTGTGTGAAACTATTGATCGAACCGTCGTTATTGAAAGTGACACTGCCACTTGAAATGGCAAATGCATTGCCTGAGGAATACCCAAGACCATTCGGGTCATCAATGGAACCAGCGTCAGCCAACACATAATAAGACCAGGTATTGGTTGCATCCTTTTCAAAAGCAATGGTTAGCTCGTGGGCATTGCCAAGTGAGTCATATACCGTCACTGAAGTACTGTAATCAGAGGCTGATGCCACTTCGGTAATGGTTTCGTTTAATCCATCGAGCGTCATATTGCCCACTGGTGTGGCACTGGAGTCCGCATCAGCATCGAGATTTGCTGTCAAAGACACATTGGTTGTATTTTGAGACGGTATTGGGGTTGTGGGTATTTGCAAACTACCCATTGACGGAAGTATGGCTCCCTCTTCAGCAAGATAACCTTGAAGCTGATAACCCTGGGGGGTCACAATGAAACCGTTGTCATCGAGGAAAAACTCACCAGCACGGCTGTAGAAGGTTTGATCACCACCTTTCACTGCATAGAAACCGTTTCCATTGATGGCCATGTCAAGAGCGTTTCCACTGGACTGGATGGCCCCTTGTGCAAATACGCTTGTTATACCAGCCACATTGGCACCAGTTCCGAGCTTTGCAGGTCCATTTATGGTGCCAGTAGTAAGCGGAAATGCATCCGAAGATGAGGCTCTATTCTGCTTGTATCCAATGGTGTTCACATTGGCAATGTTGTCACCAATCACAGACATGGTGGTACTTGAAACATTTAAACCCGAGCTTGCGGTGTACAAGTTTGAAAAGAGTGACATGGAGTTCTCCGAATAGTATTCCTCATGTTCGTCGGATGAATTGAAATAGACTTTAAGGGAAAAATTATAAAAACCACTCAATGAGTGGTTTTTGTTTCCAACCAGCGATTTTTTTAATTGTCTGTTTTAGAGACCTGAACACGAATGACATCTTCAAGATAGAAATCAACGCCACTTATCGACGGCTGTGGGTTGCCTTCAGCGTACGACATGCCATCAACCATGCCCACAATAAGCTCGTTAATCTCAATCTTTTCGCCATCGTTGCCATGTCCTGTAATTTCAAAGGTGTAATTCCCTTCGGGTGCAGCCTGACCATTCATGTCCTTTCCATTCCAAGTCACTTCTCCCTCACCACTCGATAAGGGCCCAATGGCGCCTGACCAAACGACTTCACCGTCTTCGTTAGTAACGGTCAATGTCGCAGCAGAAACATCGGAATCGGTCTGATAATTCAGAACTGTTTCTCCATCACCGTCATGGTGAAATCCATTTCCATAGGCGGTAACTGTTTGACCCAACAGCTGGGTCATGGATGCATTGTTCATTGATGCAGTAGCCATATAAAGAGCATCCATGCGCTCATTCATTCCCATCAGTTGTTCAACTTGTGTGAACTGAGATAACTGTGCAATGAACTCTTCATTGGATTGCGGATTTAGTGGATCTTGGTTTTGCATCTGAGCCACAAGCAACTGCATAAAGGCATCTTTACCCAACTCTGTATTTTGTGGGCCTTGGGGTTGAGTCTCTTGATGCTGTTGCAGTGAGTTTACACCATTTATATTGATATCAGACGGCATAATATTTCCTAAATTTTAGTATCTAAGATGGAGGTTTTGAGAGACTGGGATTGAACTTGAGCATCTGCTTCTTCGCCATAAGCCTCACGCCCTCGCTGTTCATGTCCTTCATTGTTGTCACTTTGAGAGTACATTTCGAACGAACCAAGTTCAAGACCTTGCTGCTTCAGTTGATGACGCACATCAGCTTCTACATTGTTCATGTCATTCATCGCTTCAGGAGGAATGACTGCTCGGACATGAAGTTCTTGTGCCTCCTTCACTATCTCGAGCATCATTACACCTGCTGGATCTTGGATTTTAATGGACAACCGTTTTAGCTGAGTGCTAAATTGAGGAAGTTCAATATCCATATGAGATGCCATGGCCACCTGAAGAGCCATTGAAGGCTGACGAACTTCGGCCAAAGGCGACTGTGATAGCGTCCCATTCAGTGAAAAACCACTCAGACCTGAACTGAAACCTTCGCCCGACAGCTCAGAACCGACAAATGT
>JAYYJC010000059.1:0-4990 GCA_036146655.1 Myxococcota bacterium
CTCCGCCAGGATTGTATGAATTCAATAACTCCCAAGCCGAAAGGTAAAAGGGATTATGGCGTGAGTTTCCATTGAGATATTCCAGAAGCGCAAACTTATCCATGGGTGAAAGGCGATTGATCTCATATTCCCAACCTGGATTTTCACCGTCTTCCGCTTTTTTGATCTTTCCATCTTCGATGATGATTTTTCCAGAGTCCAAATCAGTTTGAAGCCCACTGTAGAATTCAACCAACTTTTCGATCAAAGCACTTTGCTTTTCGTTGTAGCTGTCCTTCTTCTCTTTAAGCAGTTCTTCATCAGCCTCTTCTTCTTTTTTAAGATTTCTCATTTCTTCACTCAATGCGTCCATTTCCTCTTTCAAAGGCTTCACTTCATCGAGTATCTGCTGACTGAATGTGGGTCTCTCTTTAAAACCCAAAACGAGTTCGCCACCCTTAAGTGGCCACCAAAAGCCTGCCCAAGGTCGGTAAGCCTCATCGACAATGCCTTCAAGTTCCCCAAGGTTGATGATGTCTTCGTGGAGTTTTGTCATTCGATCCAAATCAATGGAAGCTCGCAAAGATGCTCGATAATCGAAGGCCTCTGGAAGACTTGGGCTCAATGCCATCGGTGCGCCTCTAAGGGCATCTACCTCAGACTCTGTCAACAATCGGGCAGTCATATTTTCAGTCATGGTCATGCTTGGCCAAGGCAGACCCATTTCATAACGGGCGCTAACCAATGATCCCCCAGTAACATCGTCAAAAACCACATCGGTGGTCAGCAGATCAATGCGCTTTGATTCCGCAACGCTGTTATTTTCAAGAATCCGTTCACCGCCGCTCCATCTCAAACCAAATGGAGCCAAATAAGTACTCACAAGGCCCATGTTTGACTGCGAAAGAACAGACCAAGAGGTATTCAATTGGTGAGAACTATAAGCCACTTCTTGTCGAAGACCATCAATGGTTTGAAACTGTACAAGACCAGCAAGGCGATTACGCTGACTTCTAAAAACCAAGTAAGAAACTGGATCTTGTTCAAGTAATACAGGGTCTGTATTCAGCGTTGGATCCAAAGTGACTTGAATAACGGTCAAGGGGACGACAGCACCAGCGCCATTTATGGCATATTCGAACAGTTCATCATCAGGTGTGGGGTAAAAGTCTGCTTCAATCACTTGGTAGGTCCATATCACTTCATCACTCCAAGATTCTCCCAAGGGATCAACAGGAACATAATCTTCAAGAGAGACCACGACAGTCTCTGTCATTTCAGCCGTATTTCGGTGGCTGGTTGCAATGAAAAATTCTTGACCTTCAACCCAGTCAAGTTGAATTACATCTGCGTGATAGGGTTCATTTTTACAGGCCATTAGATTGAATAGAAAAGCGAAAGTCATTTAAATTCTCTGGAAAGTCGTCAGCGTGGTGCAAGTTTACTCACAAGTCCCATCATAGGCTACTGGTGTCACCTAAGCCTCACACAATAATTGAATGACTGGCATTCCGTACACCTTCTTAATTAAATATGGCAAGTCATTGAACAACTGTGTAGGATGAGATTTCTAATCATGGAGTTAGTGATGCCACACTCATTACAACAAGCCATTTTCCTTACCATTGGCCTAAATACCCTTGCCTGTCAAGATGCCGTGGATGAGAAGGACACAAGCGCCAGTTCTACAGACACCAACGACACGACAGATACGACGGATACGACGGACACCTCCACAGCCCCTACAAACACGCCCGATCCAATTCCAGATGGTGATTACCCAATCTGTTCTGGAGATACAAGCTGGTCCATGGGACAATGTTGCGTCGATGTCTACTGCACCGAGCCAGAAAGTTCTGGAGACTGTAGAGAGCCCAGCGACGCCACTGCATGGGACGATGCCACCGCAATAACAGGCCTGAGTCTTGGTTCTGGTGATTGTCTATGTGAGACGCCAGAAGGACCCTACAACAACACAAACGCCACTCAGTATACTTCGACAAATGGCGAGTGTTGCTATTTGGTCGGTATCGCCGGTTGTGAAGGTCGACCTTTAAAGATTGCGGGACAAATCCGGAAGGCCACATTGCGAATTGGACATGCTTGGCGTGCCTGAGATTCTGTCATTTGAAAAGGCGCTCACAGCCCTCAACGACCATCAAAAACAAGTGATGGCCAAACATTGGTCAGAAATGGCCCTCTCAGAACATGCTTCGATAGGCTCTTTTTCATCCTTCTCCCTTCAACTTCTCAGCCTGGCAGCGCCACCCAAATTTCTAGATATGGCTCATCAGGCTGCTCGTGACGAGATTAGACACGCCCAGATGTGCTTTGCCATTGCTTCGGATTATGCCGGCGAAATGCTCAGTCCTGGGCCCCTGCCCTTGAAGGGAGACCTATTGGGTGAATTAACACCCGAAAGCATCCTCTTTGCCACCATTCAGGAAGGCTGTATTGGAGAGACATTGTCCGCAGCAGAGCTCGAGTTGGCATTCAAGGCCGCAAAGGTTCCAAGGATACAAAGCACCCTTCGCACCATCATCGAGGAAGAAAGCGTCCATGCGCAACTGGCATGGGGGGTAGTTCAATGGCTGCTTAACGAAAAGCCAAACCTCAAAACGACAGCCCAGGCTGCATTTGAACCCGTATTAACCGGTCAAACAAACCCATGTCCTCCTCTCCAAGCACAGAATGAACCTTTGCACGCTCACGGGTATTTGGATTCGCACCACCGATGGCATGCCCACCGCAAAGCTTGTAGAGAGATTATTCGTCCGGCTGCATTGGCTCTACTGAGATAGAAGCAGGACCTTTGTGTCCCCAAAATCCGGTTTCCTTGACAACAGACACCTCACCTAGAGGACGACATTGACAGGCCAGTCTTAGGTTTGCTTCCCCTTTATGAGGCGGAAAATTGAGCCGCCACTTTTCCATTTTGGTCAATGGAGTCACTTGTCCTTCCACCCGAACGGCACAGGTTCCACACGAACCAAGCCCCTTGCAATTCAGCCATCGGCTTTGCCCATTGTGTACGGATAAACCAGATTGATGAATAATTTGCCTCAGTGTTTGGCTTTCATGCGCTATGATGCGGCTGCGCCGGTAAAAAACTTCGAACATGGGTTCTTCTATCAGGCTCAAGTTTTCGGTCAAATTAGGGTATTTGCAAAGAGGAAGATGATATGTGGATTGCATTTGGATTGGCCTGCACCTCGAGTACACTCATAAATCAAGACAAAACAAAAGACAGTTCTCAAGAATCCACTGCCGTGGATACCGCCGATACTGGAGAACTGGTGACATCTATCAATTGTGAAGATCTTGAATGGACCTATGAAAATGTGGGGGAACCGTTTATGGCCACCTGGTGTACACACTGCCACAGCAGTGAACTGGCTGAAGGCGAGCGTTCAGGTGCTCCAATTGCAGTTAACCTAGATACCCTCACTGGAATTCGAGCATGGATTCCATACATTCTCAACCGCCTTTACAACCCAACGACCCCAATGCCCCCCATGGGTGATCCACCAGAAGACGAGCTCCAACGGGTAGCAGACTGGCTCAGGTGTGATGCACCCTAGTCTGCAATGTGCCGTTATTCGATTGACGCTACACAACTTAGCAATGGGGCCAAAATTCCACCTAGAGGTCAACCTTGACAGTTTCATTGGTGTGCTGCGCCGTATAGTGCAGCGCAGCCATGCAAGCGTCAATGTCAATAACACCATCTGCATTGGTATCAATGTTGTGCCACAGTTCACGAATGTCATCTTCAGGAATGTCATTTTCAAGGACATTCATCGCCTTAATGAACTCAGACAAAATCAAATGACCCTTGCCCGCCTCATCGCAGGCCACAAATACAGAGCGCCAAAGGATTTTGTCGGCCTCGCTGTTTTTCGACATGCGCTTCCACAATACAGTCCAAGGTGAGTGTTTGGCCTCATAATGTTTTTTACCGTAGGAAAAGTACAATACAGTCCCAGCAATCCCTGCCACTGAAGCTCCGATAAATGCCATTTTACCCATGACGAACAACAAGGCGATACCACCCACTACCCCGTAAATTTGGAACACAGGATACAATGGGCTTTTGTATTTGGGATGATGCCAAACATTGGTCAGCTTAGACTGCCTCAAAATGATGACGGAGATGTTTATCAAGATTAAGACCATGATCTTGAACCCTGAGGCCAGCTTGGCAATCTTCTGAACTGGCAAAAACAAAATGCACAGCAGCATGAGCGCCCCAGTCAGCAAGATGGTGTTGTGAGGGGTTTCATACTTAGGGTGAACGTCTTCCATTGCAGTCGGCAACAGATTGTCCCTCGCCATGGCAAACGGAAAACGAGAGGCTGCCATAATTCCGGCCAAGGACATCGAAACCATCGTTAAGATGGCGATGATGGCAGCAAAGTTGCCCAAGCCATCTCCACCAATGTGTCTTGCGAACACATAGACAATGTCCTCTTTTGGCACCCCAGCTTCATTCAGAAAAGCACTTGGCTCTAAGACTGCGGACATGGCGTACAACACAAAAGAATACAGACAGGTGCTGATCAAAAGGGACAGTAGGATTCCCCTTGGAAGATTTTTACCTGGATCGGTCACTTCCTCAGCCACTGCGGCGATTTTGGTGACCCCAGCATAGGCGACAAAGACAAAGGCAGAGGTTTCAGCGAGAGAAGTCAGTCCCGCACCACTCATGTCAAACTGAAGTGGTAGAGTGAGATTTGTGTCCCCTGTAAACAGTGCCCATACCGATATCCCGACCAAAAGGCCCACACTGGTGATTAAAATGGGCGTTTGAATGCTCTTAATTTTGGACACCCCAAGAATATTGATGAAAACCATTAAAAAGAGCAAGACTACCGAAATGTACTTGATGTCAAAGGAGAAACCGAGCAACGACGAGATGGTGAAAAAGTAGGCAGAGAATCCAATAAGGGCAAAAGCAGATTTAAGAAGGAATGAGATCCAAAGACCGAGGCCTGTGACTGTCCCTATCCAT
>JAYYJC010000060.1:0-15538 GCA_036146655.1 Myxococcota bacterium
TTGAAGCTCAAAATGGATGTCAATAATGTTGATGTTGTGACAACCATCAAAGTTGAACGCAACATGTACATTGGGCGATATTCATACAGATTGATTTAAATACAAAAGGCAATGGCGGGCAACCAGTGCCTTTTCTATCGTAAATCTGGTTATAAAGTGGAGCCGAGAATCGGATTTGAACCGACGACCTACTGATTACGAATCAGTTGCTCTACCAACTGAGCTATCCCGGCATCTTATCCCCAGTTAACCGGTTAGACATATCATTGGCAAGAGATGATGTGAAGGACAACAGACGAATGCGAAATCAAAATCTCTATGGTTGGGGTGCGATGGTCATGCTGATTCTGCTGCTGATTGGTCCAGCGATCTTGAGTGCGGAAGTGATTGGGGACGGTGTTGACCTTCATGGCACAATATGGTTTTATGGTTGGATATATGATTGTATAAATAGTCTTAAAAAT
The DNA here is from genome assembly GCA_036146655.1 of Myxococcota bacterium. Classification (GTDB taxonomy): domain Bacteria; phylum Myxococcota_A; class UBA796; order UBA796; family UBA796; genus JAYYJC01. Next base: position 465 of record JAYYJC010000060.1, read on the forward strand.
CCAAGCTTTACTGAACAATTTTATTATCCATACGGGAAGGATATATTTGCTCATACCGGAAACAATTTTGTAGATGCAGTCCTTTTTTATCCATTCAGGTTGTGTTTAGATTATCCTTATAACTACCTGTTTTTTATTGCATTTATATTAATTCTGAATTGTTTTTCATTGAATAAACTTTTGAGGAACTTTATCGGAAGCTCAACAGTCATTTGGTCAGCAACTTTATTTATGCTTAGCTCCCCTTTTGTATTGTTTGAGTTGATTGCAGGACGGCCCACTCAAGCATGTTTGTTTGCGACCCCTATGGCGATGCTTCAGTTGATTGAAATCTTAAATGGTGACTTTAGAGTTAGGCGGGCTATTTATCTCGGATTCTGGGTCGCATTGCAGGGATACATTTACTGGTTTTATGGATATTTTTTAGTGGGTGTTTTGTGTATGTTGTATCTGAGTCATCGTCAGATACATGGCGTAAACCGTTGGCGGATATTCATGTCAATGTCTTTGTCGATTTTGGTATGTATGATCTGTGTTGGCCCAATGGTGTGGGGAATGCTCGGAAGATTAGAACAGGAACTAGTACCTGGAATGTCAAACTTTCCTGTGGAGTTTGGCACACTACCAAACTTGCAAAATAATGTGCAGACAACGCTGCATGGCATCCTGCAACTTGAAGGTGATACACAACCAGTATTTACGGTTCTTCCTTGGGGATTTGGCTTGCTCTTGACTGTTTTTCATCCCAAGACCAGGTGGAACTGGGGGCTTGCGCTTTGCTTTACATTGATTGCCTCTGTTGGGCCTGTTTTGGAATTGGGTGAACACAGTATTCAAAACTATCCTTACTTGTGGGCATACCATTATCTTCCGTTTTATGGCCGGTTGTGGTTTCCGTATCGGTGGGTGTCTATGTCAACCATTATCATAGTTGTTGGGACTGCCATTGTAGTGGAACACTGGGCTAGTAAACATGTCATTCGCATTCATCCTGTAAGCATTGTCGTGCCCTTTTTATTGGCTGCGCCTCAACTTGCTTCTCACAAAATGCTGCCTCTAGAATCTGTATCACTGAATACACCAAGCATATACATGGAAATGGCAAAGTATGGTGGGGCTCTAATAGAATTGCCAATTGGGATTTCTAAACCAAGTCTGGCGTATCAGGCAGACCACCATATGCCGACTTTTGGCGGTATGGGTGAAAATGCACGAATATTTTCTCCACCAGGACATTTAAAACGTCTTCAGAATGGATTTATACGCTATCTGAGAAATGTGGTCAGTCATCCAAAGGATGCTGGAAAGTTTAATTCTTTTCAGCTTCAACGGTTAACAGACCAAGGTTACCGATTTGTGGTGCTTGACCGCGCTTTGGCTGAAGCGTACGCCACCTTCAATGAAGATGCAAATATTCGGAACAGGAAGCCTTTTGAAGTCCAAGAACTGCTCTCACAGCAGTTGGGAAAGCCATGGGCCATTGAAAATCGCTACATTGTGTGGGCACTTGTCGATACACCACCCGCCATACAACGGTTTCAGCCCACTCAGGAAAATCTATCAGAATACAATTGGGAACCCGAGACAGTGCTGCTCGAAGTAGAAGGGATGAACTGATACGAGCATTTCAGAGTCTTGTTAATGGCAAATTCGTGATTATGGGTTACCCTATTTCCATCATTTTAAGGGTTATTTATGTCATTTACAAAACAAAAAATACCGGTATTTCCATTAAAGAACTCAGTTATATTTCCTGTCTTGGCGTTTCCAGTTAATGTCAAGCGTGAAGCCGACGCCAACGCTATAGAAGCTGCAAAATCAAGCAATCAAATGCACATTGCAGTCTTTACCCAGAAAGATCCTGATGTCGAAAATCCAGGCGCTGAAGATCTTCATGAAATTGGGACTTTGGCGACCATTCTGAAAGTCCGTAAAATGCCAGGCGACAAACTGTCGGTCATCATCAAAGGTGAGTCTCGAATCAGATTGCTTGACATAGAAAGCAATGGTCAGTATCTCGAAGGGGTAATTGAGCCGATTGACAACAATTATGAAGAAACCGAAGAAAATCTTGAGAAGATTTCTAAATGCAAGGAGTTGGCACTAAAAAATATTGATCTCTCCCCACATATTTCTCAAGAAATTTCATTTCATGTTCGGTTTTCTGAAAATCCATCTGATCTGGCAGACATTATCGCACTTCACATGGAGATTTCATATGACATCAAGCAAGAAATTTTGGCGATTGTCGACCCTATGGAACGGATTGATAAGGTTATTTCATTGCTTGAGCAAGAGCTTCATGTACTCGAACTCAGTAATAAGATTCAATCCTCTGTAAAAGGTGAAATGGACAAAGCGCAAAGAGAATACTTCTTGCGTGAGCAAATGAAAGCCATTCAAAGGGAGTTGGGTGAGGTAGACGATCGACAAGACGAGCTGGATGAACTCAAAAAGAAAATACGCAATGCCAAAATGCCTGATGAGGTGGAAAAGGTTGCGCTAAAGGAACTTAAGCGACTCAGTAAGATGAATCCAAGTGCTGCTGAATCAACCGTTGCAAGAACATACATTGACTGGTTGGTTGATATACCTTGGAACAAAAGCACCAAAGACATTCTCGACATACAACGGGCAGGAGAAACACTTGATCGTGACCATTTTGGGTTGGAAAAAGTCAAAAAGCGGATTCTAGAATTCTTGGCTGTGCGAAAACTTAAAAATGACATGAAAGGCCCAATTCTGTGTTTGGTTGGCCCTCCCGGAGTGGGTAAAACCTCATTGGCAAAATCAGTGGCTTCTGCCATGGGCCGTGAACTTGTTCGGATGTCGCTTGGTGGTGTTCGAGATGAGGCGGAGATACGAGGGCACCGTCGCACATACATTGGGTCAATGCCAGGTAAAGTGATTAAAGGCCTGAAGAAAGCAGGTGCAAACAATCCTGTGTTCGTTCTTGATGAAATCGATAAACTTGGCGCTGATTATCGTGGTGATCCGTCTTCAGCACTCCTTGAGGTGCTTGATCCTGAGCAAAATGACACCTTTATGGACCACTATTTGGATGTGACCTTTGATTTGTCAAAAGTCTTATTCATTGCCACGGCAAATCTTGTCTCACCAATTCCTGCGCCTCTTCGAGATCGAATGGAGATGATAGAAATATCTGGCTACACCATGGAAGAAAAGCTCCAAATCGCCTTTAATTACATCATTCCTGAACAAATGGAAGAGCACGGTATTACCGATGCACATGTCGAATTTGAGGCTGAAGGAATTCGCTTTCTCATCGAATCATATACCCGTGAAGCTGGTGTTCGAAGTTTAAAGAGAGAAGTCGCTGCGCTGTGCCGATATGTTGCAAAAGAAGTGGCCTCTGAGAACCTTAAAGCCAAGGCCGTTATGAATCCTGCATTGGTAGAAGAAGCTCGTGGACCTATCAGGTTCTTTAATGATGTTGCTGAACGAACTTCAGTCAATGGGGTAGCCACTGGTTTGGCATGGACTGCATCTGGTGGAGACATCTTGTTTATTGAGGCCACCAAAATGCGTGGCAAAGGACAAATGAAACTGTCTGGCTCTTTGGGTGATGTCATGAAAGAATCCGTTGGGGTGGCTTCAAGTTATATTCGTGCCAGTTCTGCAGAGTTGGGGATTGATGATCGAGTGTTTGATTCACTTGACATACACATCCATGTGCCCTCTGGTGCCATTCCCAAAGATGGGCCTTCTGCTGGTGTGACAATGCTCACTGCCATCGTTTCGTTGCTCACAGGGCTTCCCGTGGATGCAAAGTTGGCCATGACCGGTGAAGCCACATTGAGAGGAGCGGTTTTACCTGTCGGTGGCATCAAAGAAAAGGTCTTAGCTGCGCATAGAGCTGGTATAAAGCGGGTCATTTTGCCAGAAAAAAATCGCAAAGATTTGCCTGATATTCCTGAAGAAATTCAAGCTGACATGGAAATCAACTTCTGTTCTCGTATGGAAAATGTGCTTGACATAGCTCTTGGTGCAGATGCCCTTAAAGAGAAAAGAGAAGCGTTAAGCGCACTGCTAGAAACCGAAAAGGCTGACGAGGAACAATAAAACATGACCAAACAGCAATCTGCAATACACAAGGTCCTTGTGGCCAACCGGGGTGAAATTGCACTTCGTGTTATTCGTGGGGCCAAAGCCATGGGCTGCTTGACGGTAGCTGTCTATTCTGATGCAGACTCACAGGCACCTTATGTATTGTTGGCTGATGAGGCATATCACATTGGTCCGTCTCCTTCATCAGAGTCTTATCTACAAGTTCAGAAATTATTGGATGTTGCCAAACTTTCTGGTGCTTCTGCAATCCATCCTGGTTACGGCTTTGTTTCAGAGAACGCTGACTTTGCGCAGCGTGTCATCGATGCTGGATTAACTTGGGTCGGCCCACCACCATCAGCCATTCGAGCAATGGGCTCTAAAACCGAATCTCGTCAGCATATGGTGAACGCAGGTGTCCCAGTTGTCCCTGGGACCACTACACCTCTTGAGTCAGTGGCTGAAGCTTTAAAACTTGCGGAAAGCATGGGCTATCCCGTCATGCTTAAGGCCGCTGCAGGGGGTGGCGGTAAAGGAATGCGAGAAGTTCACAATTCCGATGACCTTCCTGAAGCTTTTGAGCGAGCCCGTTCAGAGGCGCTTGCTTCATTTGGCGATGGCGATGTGTATATCGAAAAGCGCATTATTCGTCCACGGCATGTGGAGGTTCAGGTACTCGCTGATCAACATGGTACGGTGGTACATCTGTTCGAACGCGATTGTTCCATACAGCGCCGTCATCAAAAGGTGATTGAAGAGGCGCCTTGCCCCGTTATTGAGGCAAATACACGGATTGAAATGGCTAATATTGCTGTCCAAGCGGCGAAAGCAGTAGATTATGAAGGCGCCGGCACCGTTGAATTTCTTTTGGGGGCGGATGGCTCATTTTACTTTCTTGAGATGAATACAAGACTGCAGGTTGAACATCCAATAACGGAGATGATTACAGGCATTGATTTGGTTCAAGCACAACTTAGGGTTGCTGCTGGTGAGCCGCTTTGGTTTACTCAAGAACAACTTAAAGTGCATGGTCATGCGATTGAATGTCGAATCTATGCAGAATCACCCTTTGAAGGTTGGAGACCTTCTCCAGGGCCGCTTGCGCATTATCAAGAGCCATCAGGACCTTGGGTCAGAGTAGATGCAGGTGTGCGTTCAGGTGGCGAGGTTTCGGTGTATTATGACCCCATGATTTCAAAGCTCATTGTGTGGGGAGCCACTCGGAATGATGCCATTGGCCGCCTAAGAGAAGCACTTAAAAGCTATGAAATACTGGGAATTGAGACAACCATTCCATTCTTTTTGGCCATTTTAAAGGATGAACAGTTTCTCAATGCTGATTACGACACAGGATTTTTGAGTGTCGAAAAAATGAAAGCCCTTGAAGAGAAGCTTGAAGTACCAATCGAAAATTGGCCTGCCTTGATGGCTTTTGCTCAGTATCAAAAGTCGTCCCAGCCCCAAAAAGACCTTCCAAGTCAGCAGCCAATGAGCCGTTGGAAGTGGAGTTTCAGATGAAATACACAGTCATTCAAGAAGAAGAACGAATAGATGTTTCCATCACTCGCACGGGCGAACAATATGGCTGCCAATTCGACTTACAACAACTCGATATCCAACTGATTGCTCAAAACGGCAACGAATGGATTGTCGATTTGGGACAAGGGCCCGAGCGCATGGTCGTGGCTCAAATTGGTGAACGCACGGAAATTTTCGTGCGGAAGCAACGGGTTGTGGCAACCGTCTACGATACACGCAAGCTTGCTTTACGAATGATGGATTTTGCAGGCGGTAACGAAGTCGTCTCACCAATGACTGGTCGAGTGGTCAGCGTCGCTGTAGAGAGCGGTAACACCGTTGAAAAGGGGGATGTGGTCGTCATCGTTGAAGCCATGAAAATGGAAAATCCGATGAAGGCGCCTCGGTCTGGTGTGGTTTCGGAGGTCTGTGTCAATGTGGGAGATGTTGTGGATGTCAATGCCGTGTTGATAAAACTTGAAGATGAGGCCTAGTCTTCGGGTTCATCGACAATATCATCCTTGCCTTTTGTGGTAAAGATCCAAGCAATCACGACACCCACACCATACAATAAAGTCAGTGGAATGGCCATAAGAATTTGCGACAATGGGTCTGGAGGAGTGAGGAAGGCTGACAACACAAATATTCCCACAATGGCATATCTAAAGAAGTGAAGCATGTCTTTGTGATCTACAAAACCCCCTCGAGCAAGAAAGAATGCCACCACAGGAAGTTGAAAAGTGCAGCCAAAGCCTAGAAGCAGTTTAAGTGCTGTATTGAGGTAGTCTTCAATAGAAAGCGTCGCTTGGACATTCTCAGGTGATTGTTCCAACAAAAAAGGGAAGACATGCTGAAAAATGACACCATAGCCAAATGACACACCCAAAAGAAACAATATTGTTGAGGCCAATGCAAGGGGTAAAATGAATTTTCTTTCAGTTTCATAGAGAGCAGGGGCTACAAAAGCCCATATTTGATAAGAGATGATTGGGCTGGCTAAAAGGACACCGGAAATGCCAGCCACTTTGAGCTTTGTGATGATACCCTCAAGAAGACCCAAGACAGCCAAAGAGCCCTTTTGGGTTTTATCAAGGGCTTCAATCAGTGGAGCAACCAAGAATTGCCATATTTCCTCATGAACTATAAAACAAATGATGGCACCAACAGCAGCAGCGATCAGTGCACGAATGAAGCGTTTTTGAAGCTCTTTGAGATGCTCAATGAGAGGCATCTCGATGTCATTTGGATTCTTGATCATTCTTTTCTGCATTCAACCGTTCAAAATCAAAGGGACTGTATTCGCCTTCGCCACGGGAGACCGCAGCCTGCGGTGATCCGTGCTTGTCTTCATCATTTTCTTCGGATGTTATTTGGGCATCTCCGTCTTCAGATCGGGCTTCTTTAAGTTTTTGTGCCCGTTCAAGCGCTTCTTCTCTAAGCTTTTTCAAGTGTTCTGATCGGGCTTCAGAGTCAACTCTGTCTGCTTCAAGAATAAAAGCTCGTCTCAGTTCATTGGAAGCTCTCATTAACTTGCCATATTGTCGACCTAAAAATCGCACCATTGTGGGTAACCGTTCAGGGCCAACAAAAACGAGCGCTACGGTGACCACCAATGCAATTTCCCAAAGTCCAAAACTCAACATGATTGTCCTCAGACACAAATTAACCTATATTCATCGAGTATCCTACACGAAATGACGATTTAGGATTATAGTGTGGTCGTAGTTTGATTTTGAAGGAACCGCCATGTGTAGACTCTTTGGTTTTCGATCACGAGTACAATCAAAGGCCCACCGCTCTCTGGTGGTGGCCGAAAATGCGATAGCCGAGCAAGCTCAAATACACTGTGACGGTTGGGGCATTGGATACTATCTTGAAGATGAACCATATATTTTTAAATCTGCTCTATCGGCAAGTGGCGATCGACGTTTTGCATCTTTTTCTGAAAAATTGCATTGCCAAACCATGCTGGTTCATGTCCGACGGGCCACGGTTGGCCAAAAAGACTCGCTCAATTCTCATCCCTTCCGTTATGGAACATGGATGTTTGCGCATAATGGAACGCTTTTTGATTTCGACAAAATAAAAGATCGTATGGTTGAACGCATTGAACCAAGGTTTCATGAACTTATTTTTGGCACCACTGATAGTGAGCATTTCTTTTATTACCTTCTTTCTGAAATGATTCGAGAAGGCGTTCCAGCAAATGGGCGCAGTGCGTTTGACATCGACAAAGCGGTAATTGCACAAACCAGAGCCCTTTCTGTTGTCTTCTCTTGGTGCAAAGAACTGAACATTGAACCGCCGAAAGCCAATTACATCCTCACCAATGGCCGAGAGCTATTTGCTCGGCGAGCTGGACTAGAACTTTTGTTTTCCACACAAAAAAGGTTTTGCAGTGATGCACTCACTTGTAATGAAAAGAACAAAAGCTGTTTAAAAGGTCGACTGGGTCACATTACACGGCATCTTCAAAAGCCGAGACACTGCAATCACTTGATTTTGTCATCTGAGCCAATCGGGCTGGAAGATCTCTGGGAAGAAGTTCCCGAAGGCCACTTGCTTAGCCTAGATGGACAGTTTAAGTTGAGGTTACATGAGCCACCAACCCCATTTTGGGTGACTTGGCCACCGGTTGTCACACGCCCACCTAAGCGCAAAGGCATTATTCATGCTGAGCCACTCGGGTCATTATAAATTGATTGTAAACGGCCCTTTTTCTACAACTTGACCTTTTGCATCTTCACTTCGTATTGTAAACGAATAAGTGGTGTTGCTCGTGCCTGCCAGTCGCAATGTATGATCAGTGGTAAGTTCATCGTTGCCGACTGAGTCATATGAATCAAAATCGATGTAGCTGTTTGTTGGCACAGTCGTGGTCCATCGTATGGTAAAAATATTACCGTCAACATAGCCTGATTCATTTAGGATTCTGAGTTCAGTTGTCTGTTCTTGAACATCCGGTTCTGGGGCATCTAAAGGCACCTCTAGAGAGTTACCAGCGGCCATCGCAACCGCTGCAGCAGCATTGACCACACCATATCCAGAATAACTGTCATAGCCTTGGGGGCCAGTATTACGTGCCGTCGTTTGTAGAATGCTTCGTACCGTTTCAGGGTCTCTCACGCCTTCAGCCATGATTAATGCCGCAATTCCTGCCACTTGAGGGCTAGCCATTGATGTACCTTCATAAAATGGTGAGGTCCATTCACCATATTCATAAGTCTCTTGTAGAATTCCGTCGGCATAACCATCACGATTGTCATCTCTAGAAAGGTCACCTCCTGGTGCCAAAACATCAATTCCTGTGCCATAGTTTGAATACGCACTTTTTGTATTGTTATAACGAGAAGCACCTACCGCAATGACTTCGGTGTATGCTGCAGGGTAGTAAATTCGACTGGCGTATGAATTACCTGTAGCAGCAACCAAAACCACATCATTTTGAGCTGCATACTCCACAGCTCTTTTGACCGTTTCAGAGGTATACGGATTTCCAAGGGACATATTGATAACATCTGCTCCATTGTCGACGGCAAAAACAATTCCCTGTGCCAGTGCAATGTTGTCTCCGTAACCATCATTGGACATCACCTTAACAGGCAGTATATTTGCCATTGGAGCGACAGAGGCTTCTCCAATACCATTGTTGCTTCTTTGTGCGACTGTGGATGCAACATGTGTGCCGTGACCATTATAGTCATCTGCATTCTCAGTTCTATTGTAGGTGTCATATCCAGGTAATAGATTCTCAATGCCATCGACACCATTGGGTTTTACACCTGTGTCCAAGATCGCAACCGTGATGCCTTCACCCTGATTGTAGGCCCATGCATCTTTAATATTAAGTTTATCAAGGTGCCATTGATAACCTGAATAGGGATCATTGCTTCGGAACGCAGTTGAAAATGTCATGAAGTTTGGTTCAGCAAATTCGTATTGGTCTGTTCCTTGTATGGTTTTAATGACTTCCTTTAAGTCCTGTTGAGTGTCAACCTCTAAGATGGCCACACCAATTTGTGGAAGGTATTCAAGCTCAGAGAGATTAAAGTCATTTTCAAGTTGCTTAATGTGCATTTCGTTTGTGACTGACACCACAATTTCTCTGTTTGTGTATGCTTCTGTATCAGTAAGGACAGGCGAACCATCCAAAGATGCACAGGCAAAAAGAAGAAAGATCATAAATATACTCTTTGGTAGATTGTTTGATATTTCTTAGCGGTAAATTCTTGGCTGTCACTGTCAGAGAAATGTTAAAGGATTCAGATTGTCACTCTTCTTTATGTCAAATCTATCCTTTTGAGTTTCCACTTGTCCCACTGTTTCACGACCATCGCCATTGAAAAGGGACACGCCGTCTTTTTAAAATCTCATGTGAACCGCTTAAAAATACATACAGGATTTCAAATGGATTGGTTCAAACTAGAAGAATGTATACGAAACTTGTCTTGTCATTTTTCAGATGTCTTGCTGAGAGTTGGTTTGGTAGAACCCGAAGTTCCTTTGTTTCATGTTCGTCCGAAATGCACTTATAATCAAGGTGACTTCCAGATACAGCCTCGAACCATTGACATTAAGACACCACATCTACACCAACGCAAAGCATGGCCACACCCCGTTCTACCATTGCCTAAAAGCAAACATCAGATCGACGAATGGATTTGGATCACTGCAGATGGAACGGTTCTAGAAGCGGAGTGGAGCAACATTTGGCTGGAAAAAAATGGTCAACTATTTACGCCACCATCAACTGAACCATTGCTCCAAGGAATCATGAGAACAGCCATTATTGTTGCTGCCGAAGCGCTCTCCATACTCACTCAAGAAGCGGTTCTAAAGTGGGATCCCGTACAACCGTGGGTACTCAGTTCATGTGCGAAGTTTATTCTTCATACGAAAGACCCGAATATGTCTCCCCAAATGGAGCGCATTAACCAATTCATCAAAGCACATCAAAAGAGCCCGTGGTTTGATGAGGCCATTTCAACACGGTTGAAACAACGGTGACTTTCCGAACTAACAGTACTGAACAAGTTTTGGCAGTGACTATTTGCTAAACCGTGGTAAAATTGATCCTAAGCCACTTGGTTTTTCTTCATTGGCAAAAGGGTTGCCATATTGAAGAAATAAATTTCCCCATTCGGTTCCTTCAAGCCAGTCATTGACGACCTTACGGCCGCGGGTTGGGTACCAAATGTAGTCATGATAGACAAATGAACCCATTATGAATGCATTGACCATCGGTGTTTGGAACATCAGTTTGGCAAGAGGCTTGAATGGACCAAACCAAAATAAATCGCCGATTTTTGAGGCCGCATTGTCGCCAACCACAAACTTCCAGTCGGTTTTCATGACATCGCTGTTGTCAAGGTCGCCAATGATATCCATTTCTTGTATTCGACCTTTTCCAAGGCCACCCTCATGACCTAGTCGAATACAGGGAACTGTCATTGGGTCGAAGCCAATCAATTTGGCAGCCACTGCATCAATCGCAACTTGATCAGCAGAGGCAATTAGAAGGTTTTTAACCACGGGTGTCATCGTACGAGGGCCCGGTCCGGAACCTGCTGTTGTAGCATCGGCTACCGCAATGGTACCTCTTTGTATTTCTGTTTGAATCCGAAGTAAGTCAACAAGCGTTTCATGAATACGAGAATGACAATAGTGCCGACTTTTATCTAACAGTGCACCGAAAGCATTTTTCATTGCACAAGTATAGTCTGTATAAATGTGAGTCTTAACTGTTGGAAGGTGAATAACATTTCGGTCAAAAAAGTAATCTGGAATACGAATTCCGTTGGGAAAAATGTCATTTAAAACCAACATTGGCCCTTTGGGCTCGTACACTGTCCAGTTCATATCTCCAGGATTGAAGTTGTATTTTACTGGAAGACCGTACTTTTCATGGACAGGGGTAAAGTTATTGAGGTGCTCTCCCTTTTCAGCTTTGGTGACAACCGTTCTGTTCTCAACTACAACCAAGTCGTCATATCCATCCGCTTTTAATTTTTTTGTTACCCCTTCAACTTGCCAAGGAGTTGAGTTGGCAGACGGATAGAGTAAATGCCATGAAATGTTGTTCTTAAGGATGGTCGTGACGGATTTGTCGAGAACTTGATCATAATTTATCAAATCCATCAAGCGAGCATAGTCCTCAATGACCGTTTCAGGTGTGGTGCGCACAATGGCGACTGTAGACCGATCAGACATCCTTCAATTCTCCTTTTAAGGTTCGCAACATATCTCGATTCTCTTGAATTGTCACCCTCATAAGTACTGAGATTTCTCAAATCCGATTATGTTTCTTCTGTCAAATGGAGAAAATATGAAAACCGGACTGGATGTTTTTGTGGAAAACCTATCGCTACTTGACGGTAAGGTATTTGGTGTGTGTTGCAATCACACTGCGATTGACTCAAATGGCAAGCACATACTCGACATTTTGAAAGAAAATGAGTGCGTGCCCAAAAGGATTTTTGGTCCTGAACACGGTGTTGACGCTACAGCTCAAGACATGATTGCTGTCGAAGGTGCAGGCTATCAACCCGTCATTGAAACCATCTCATTATATGGCGATGATGAAGCATCATTACATCCCAAGCCTGAAACGCTCATGGATTTAGATGTATTGATCTTTGACATTCAAGACATCGGGGCACGGTACTACACCTATCAAGCGACACTCGCATTTATTATGGAAGTGGCACAGGATACGGATACTGAAATCTGGATACTTGATCGACCAAACCCGATCAATGGGGTTTCAGTATCGGGAAATGTGGTTCGGCCTGGATATGAAAGTTTTGTTTCAGCCTATCCAATTGCAACTCGGCATGGCATGACGATGGGAGAACTGGCGTATTACTTCAAAGACATTTTAAGTATTGGTGCACCTATTCGGGTATTCAAAATGGAAGGGTATGATAGATATCAGTGGTTTGAAGCGTCCGAACTTCCATGGGTTTATCCATCCCCCAATATGCCCACTGTCGACACAGCCATTGTTTATGTCGGGATGTGTTTACTCGAGGGGTGCAATATCTCTGAAGGGCGGGGAACAACCAAACCCTTCCATTTGTTTGGGGCCCCGTGGATAAATAAAGAAAAGTTAACTGAACTGCTCAGACTTGGGGCCACAGATTCTAAACTTGAGGGCTGTATTTTTCGAGCTGCTACTTTCGAACCTCGCTTTCAAAAACATGCAGGTGAAGTTTGTCATGGTGCAGAAATCATTATCACTGACAGAGAAAAGCTTGAACCATTGTTGCTTGGTCTTGTCGTACTTGAAGCATTGCTTCATGAAAATTCCGAGCAGTTTGAATGGCGGACCGAAACCTATGAATATGTAGACGACCCAATCGCAATAGATCTCCTGTTCGGAAACTCTGAAGGCAGAGGCGCATTGGAAACCAAAGTGCCACCAAGAGACATTCTAAGAAGTTGGAATGACGAAATAGAGGCCTTCAAAACCAAACGGGCCAAAGTACTTCTGTATTCATAAGTTCATGAGCGTATTGAACCAGAAACATCCAATAGCCTTCAATTTAATGACTTGATTAATCTACGGACAGTTGGGGAAAGAAGGCTTTCATACCTTCGACAAATCCCATTCCACCTTCTGCGATGGTAATCCAATTTGGTGGGTATCTTAGCATGGGAAGAAATCGAGCCACATTGGCTACTCCAACCGCATGTTCAAAAGCTTCAAACATGGGTTCATCATTGGCTGAATCACCAAAAAAGACCCAGTTTTCCGGTCTAAAGTCCATGTCCCATTTGTCTCTCAACAATGCCTTAAATCCACTTAATTTATCAAAATCACCAAACCAACCATTGACATGAATGCTTGAGACTTTTGAAGTGGCCCCTGCCGCATCAAAGCATTGGACGATTTTGGCGATTGCATTTTCATCAAGTGGTGGTACATCATCGCAGAAGTCAATCGCCAAATCTAAATCTCTATAAGGTTGGTCACTTGCCAAAGCGGTCCCTGGAACTGACTGTAAAATGGTGCTGGCCAGTTGATTTAGGCGTTTTCGATTGTATTGTCTAACCTTTTCATCTTGTTTGAACCGCCGTTGAAGCTTTTGGCCATCGAACCAAAACCACAAACCGCCGTTTTCCCCAACAACTGCATCGACAGGCCACATTCGAGCGATTTGGTCTACCCATCCGCCGGGTCTGCCTGTAATGGGTACGACTTTAAGCCCAGCGGCTTGCGCTTTGGCAAGCATCATGAAGGCTTCAGGAACAAGTCGACCGTGGTGGGTGAGTGTGTCGTCAATGTCGCAGAGAATACCTGTGATGTCTGGTGGAGGAGTAAGTTCACCGATAGGTCTCGGTGTGCTCATTTCACTTCCCATGTTTGTTTGCCTGATAAAGCCTGCTGAAGACCAATAAACCCTCCAGTTTTTTGGTTTTGTGCACGGTTCATTTGGGAATGAAGTGCATCGTCATAAGTGGGTCTTTTGACACGGTAAATAACGCCCATGGCGACTGGAAATGGAGGTGCAAGATTGACCAACATATTTGCCAATATCGGGTTCGTTTCGTCATGGATGAGTAGACCATCAGTTTGATTTTCGTCTTCAAGTTCGACCATTTCAATGTTAAACTGACCGTTCAACTTAAGGCCCTTGAAACCGACTTTTTTCGAACCGTAAATCAATGGTTCACCATGTTTACAATAGACCACAGCTGCGGCTCTATTCTTAATACCGGTGAAGGTGTCGAATGCCTTGTCGTTGAAGATGTTGCAATTTTGGTATATCTCCAAGAATGAACATCCCTGATGTTTGTGTGTTTCACGAAGCATTTCTCGAAGATGGGCTACGAAGATATCCGCAGAACGAGCGACAAATGTTGCGTCAGAACCAAGAGCAAAGCGACATGGTTCAACAGGATGGTCGAGGGAGCCCATCGGTGTGGATTTGGTGATTTTGTTCTCTTCTGAAGTGGGGGAATACTGGCCTTTTGTTAGTCCGTAAATGCGGTTGTTGAAGAGTAGTATTTGCATGTTTACATTGCGCCTGAGGGCATGGAGCAAGTGATTGCCTCCAATTGACAACGCATCACCATCTCCGGTGATTTGCCACACATCAAGTTCGGGGTTTGCAATCTTCAGTCCAGTTGCAAAGGCAGGTGCACGGCCATGGATGGTATGAAAGCCATATGTGTTGACATAATAAGGGAACCTTGATGAACAACCAATGCCGCTAATTACGGCAACTTCATGCGGGGGCTTTCCTATTTCCGCAAGCACTGTTTGAACCTGAGAAAGAATAGAGTAATCGCCACAGCCGGGACACCAGCGAATGGTTTGGTCAGACATAAAGTCTTTTTTAGTGAATTTTGGCAATGCTTCAGCACTCATTGTGGATTCCTAAGTCTTATTGATGGTCAGTTATGGCTTGAACGAGTTCAGATACTTTGAATGGTTGTCCTTGGACTTTGGTGTAAGACGCAGCATCAATGAGGTATTCGCCACG
>JAYYJC010000061.1:0-10615 GCA_036146655.1 Myxococcota bacterium
AAGGTGGGTTGTGGAAACGGAACAAGTGACACCACCATTCTCATTGATGATGAGTCTATGAACACAGCGCCGTTAAGCAACTTTGCATGGTTTTGTGGGAATGCTGGGGACGAAGATTACAATTCGACCAGCAAGCCCGTGGGGTTAAAGCAGCCCAATGGTTTTGGGCTCTACGATACGGTGGGCAATGTCAGTGAGTGGGTTACCGATGACACCTACCAAGACTACCCCAATGGACAGGTGAATCCCGTTTCATGGGGGACAGAACCCAATAAGCTGACCATGAATGGCGACTGGGTTTCTGCTGCTGGCAGTCTGACTTTAAATGCGTATGCATGGGCTACTGCCGATAGCGAAATGGTGGGCAATGGCTTCCGCTTGCGCCGGTTGGTGCCTTAAAGACTCAAAGTTTTAGCCGATGGGGACGCAGCCAGTGCGGCAGGGTCGGACTCTCACCTTTTAGAATGACAGCGGCCAGCCGTTTGGCGAGTGCGGGGGCAAGTGAACAGCTGTGACCCTGAAAGGCCACACAGCAAAGCTGGTTGCCACTGCCCGGGAGGGCCCCAATGATGGGCAAGGAGTCACAGCTGTGAGTCATGATGGTCGCCCAAGCATGGCTGGGCTGTGTGAGCTGGGGGTACCGCTGAGTTGCCAACCGTGTCAGGTGTGTGTGGATGCCTGGATGACAGGTTGGCTCGGTTTCTCCCACTTCAAAATGCATGGAGCCCCAGCGACAGCCGCCGTAGAGCAAATGGTTTTCTGCGGTTCCCCAGTACTGATAGCCGTATTGGATGCGATGGTTGGCGAGCGGTTGGTCCCAAGGATAGGCCACCCACTGCTCACGGACGGGCGTGAGAACGGACTCCAAAAAGGGGTCTAGAGCCCCGTTCTGCCAACCTTCTGCATAGACGACCAGCTCTGTGGTGGTGCTTGGTTGGGGACCTCTGAGGATGAGGCTGCCATCGCTCATGGTGTCGACAGCAGTGACCATGGTGTTGAAGCACAGCTGCACCCCAATATCTGTGAGGGTTGCCATCAGTGCGGCTCGAGCCGCACTCAGATTGACCATTCCTTCAAGAGGGCTGCGGTAAGCCGTTCCAAATCGGGTCTCTTTGGCCTCGGCCTGCCACCCCCCATGTTGTTGTAGGACCCCAAGGCTTTCCTTAATTTCAATGGCTTCTTGAGAGTCGGTGGCAATGTGGAACCCACCCAGTGTGTCAAATGCATTGAGTTCGGACCACAGGGTTCTGCTTTGTAAGCCGAGATCCAGTATAAAATGACTCTTTTCTTGACCAATCCCATGAATAAGTCTGGCCAGACTGTCGGTCAGCCCGAGTGTCACTTTGGGCAAGCTGTGCGATACATGGCCCGCCAGCAGGTTGGTCTCACGGATACACATCTGAACGGCCACTCCAGCCCGACCCAAATGGAGTGCCAGAAAACATGCCGCTGGACCACCACCAATAATGGTGATTTCTGGCTTAAAGTCAGCTTTTTGTGCGGGTGGTGCCGCAGCCGTGCTGGTCCAAGGGGGACCGGTATTCATTATTCCATGCACAGATCGGCGCCACCAGCCGCAGAGACACACATGTCAAAAGCGGTTTTGGTGGGTTGTCCCGCAGCTCTTGCATAATCAAGCCACTCACGGGCATAATCTTTGGCCCGCCCACGCTCTCTGGTCGCATTGTCTTTGGCTTCTGCGGAGCGGGCAGCAATGTAGACACGCTCGGCATCCGTCCAAATCTGGGAGGCGATCTTGGCTCGCATTTCTAGGAGCTGCCCAGATTTGACGGTAAAATCTGGACCTCCTTCCCACCGTTGTCGATTTTCGACGGCATAGTCGGCCCATCGCAGGGCTTCTACATAATATTCTCCGCCTTTGTTGAAGAGGAAGGCGGTCATGGCAAAGGTCATGTTGGGGTCCGAGCGGTCGATTTGTTCGAGGTGACGCCGCATCAGTTTTTCCCATTGATCGGTGTTTCGAGACACCTGTGCATTGGTCACAAGTAACCGAGACATGCGGTCCTTTTCAGTGACGACTCCCGACAAACGGATCCGCGCTTCCAAGCAACTGGTCTCAGCCATCGACAGTTCTCCCATGATGGATTTGCCTTCTAGGGCCATAAAGTCTTCGCAGTCTTCAGGACGAACGGTCCCGATGTTGCCTTGCAGGTTGTAAGCTTGGAGCAGTCGATACGCTTCATCGAGCTCTGGAATGGGAAAAACCCACTCCACCGAGACACTGACATTTTTGTACTGCTCAATGAAGTCTTTGATGTTGGCTTCGCTTTCAGGTCCACCTTGCTGACTTTGAAAGAGAGTTTGTTGCCAGTCTTGATGTGCTTGGGCTCGAATGAGTGCCGCAGCACTCTCAAACCGTCTGGCGCGAAGATCACGAGAGAGTTCCTGAAGGGTTTCCGCCTTGGGTGCCGAATCCATCGGGCCTGAACGCATTTCCCACTCGCCAGCTTCCTTTTCATTGGTCATGGTGGGGTTTAAGCGCACACCCAGTGCGGGTGCCGTCCGGACCACAT
Organism: Myxococcota bacterium; assembly: GCA_036146655.1. Classification (GTDB taxonomy): domain Bacteria; phylum Myxococcota_A; class UBA796; order UBA796; family UBA796; genus JAYYJC01. Next base: position 2,535 of record JAYYJC010000061.1, read on the forward strand.
AGGCTTGGGCTTCAGCCAAAGTAATGGCACCATCTTGATTGCCGGTGAGGATCCCATCAGACCAGCCCCGCAATGCGCCAAGCATGAGATAGCTGAATATTCCGTGCTGTGCCTGAGGGAATATGGGGGCTGTTTGAGTGCTCTCATCGGACAACCAAATGTGAATGTTTGGATCAGAGGTCACAGTGGGGTTTGGACGAGGTGGGACTCGATCCACATAGACTGGAAGACCATCTCGTCCAATGCCGCCAAAATCGGCGTCTGCAATAAACACGAGATCTTTTGCCTTGCCCTTTCTTTTTATGTCCAAAATGAGATCCGTTATTCGGATGGCCTCGTCTTCGACGGTGGCGCTTTTGGCGTCGACACCAACCAACAGCCGTTCGCCATCTTTGTCGACAAAGCCATGACCCACATAATAGACCCACACTGTTCCACCACGGCGGGTTCGCCAGCGGAGTCTTTTCAGACTGCTTTGAATCTCTGCGGGTGTGACATTTTCGAGCAGGGTGGTTCGCCATTTGGTCTTGATGCCAAGGGTACTTTTGGCAAAGTCATGAAATGCACGGCCATCATTGTGTGCATACAAGACCTGTGGGAGATTTTGATAGGATTCATTGACGATGATCAGAACCACATCTTCACGGTTGTAGCGACCACTAACAATTGCGGGCGAGACCGGTGGGGGAGTCAAAGCCTGCGCTGGACTGAGGAGCAAATACGAAAAGGCGAGTGAGCAAAACCACGAATACACAATAACCCCTAAGAATTTATGGAGTGGATACTCCATATTCACACAAAAATCAGAACTTGACAAGGTTGGTTCGCCGCAGCCATTCTTCGGCTATGGTAAGAATAGTCTGTGAACCATGGATGGAGGTTCTCAATCAGCCTATTTCGTCTCATGCAAAATCGCTGGTCTCGCTCCGGTAAGTCCTTGTTGCAGTTGGTCAAATCCGACCGTGAGACGGCCCGCCTGTGGTTGCTTCGAATCCCAGAAGTGGACACACTAATCGGCAAGCCGGATCGCCTGTGGTGCACTGACTTTCTGAACCGTGTGGCCAAAGAAGATCCACGGATGGCCCAAAATATGGTGCTCTCGCTTCCAGATGGGATGTCGAAAGTGCCGGAAACTGAGCGCCATCGCTATCAGGTGGTACTTTCAAAACTTGGATTTCAGCCCTTGTCTTTTTTGCCAGACTTGTCTGTGGCTTTGATTGATTTATTGACGGTTTTTAATGATGCACAGTTGATTCGATTTGTCATGCAAGCTCAGGACATTTTCAAAGACAACCCGCAGAAGGGACGCACATTTCTCAAGCGCAGTTCTGAGACAAGTCAGCGCGCAGCAGAAGCCCTGCATGAAGGTGTGTCCTTGTCGAGCCTCAGTCCTATTTTAACTTATTATGCTCGGGCACATTGTCACCACACGGTGATCATACGTTCTGGCGGTCAAAAGTCATTTGTTGATGGAGTCCACATTTATCTTCCTGATCGGCTTTCTCTCGGACAAGGAGAGGCTGTGGATCGTTTGGCTTACCGTGTGCTCACAGCCCGTAATGTTGGTTTTTTGGAGTTTGGGAGTCTTGATTTGGTGTTGGAAGACATTGAAGGTCCTTGGCTAAGCGCACGTGAAGGAGAACTGCCTCTTGAGCGTTGTTTCCGTTCATTTCCAAATACGCAATTGGCCAAAGATTTGTTTTGGATTGTAGAACACCGACGGATCGAAACAAAGACACGGGCAAAATATCCTGGGGTGGCTCGAGCGATGGATGAGTTGGGGCAAGTTTGGCGTCCCAAACGCCCTAATCTCAATGACGCTCAGCCGGTTGAGGAACTGGTCGAGGCACTGTATCGCATTGGCATCGGCGAAGCGGGTGTGCATTTGCAACACCCTCAAGCCGCATTGGTCTTTGAAACCCTCAAACCGCTGGTCTTGTCTCCAGCAGACAGTGTGGCTGACTCTATCCGAACCTTGGTGTCATGCTACGAATCCGCTTATCAACTGATGCGGCAGACCCAAGCTTCTGATCAAGAGGATTATTCTGCATTGCAGCCCGAGCCATTGCGAGGGGCGGTCAGCTTGTCCATGATGGATGAGGCCGACCGTCAGAAAGAGCTTCTTGTGCATGACACACTGACCGAATTGAGGGCCACAGACGGCACCGCAGATTTGGCAGAAGCTCGGCGCATTGCTGAAGATTATTTTACACAGGCGGACTTTCTTGAGCGTTTGGAGGCCCCGTCAGGCGTTTTGCGTGATCCAAAGGCAGAAGACGACGATTCAACCGGTCTCCGTAAGGCCACCCTGCAAGAAGGTGTAGAGCATGTTGGTGAAGGTATATTGTATCCTGAATGGGACATGAGAATTGATGACATTAAGCCTGATTGGACACAAGTTTTTGAGTGCCAGGTGTCGGCTGGCAGTTTGGATTTTGTGACACAAACCAAGCTTGATTTTGGGATTGAGATCCACAAATTGCGCCGAGTTTTTGAGTCGCTCCGCCCAGAAGGCTTACAGCGGCGCCACGGTCTTGAAGATGGGGACATCATCGACATTGACCGAGCGATTGAAGCTCGACTCGACAAACGCATGGGACTTATGCCCAGTCCTCGCCTTTACAGTGCCATTCGGACTGAACACCGAGACACGGCAGTGGCATTTTTGGTGGACATGTCGTCTTCGACAAATGACTTGGCCAATGATGACACCAAGCGAATCTTGGATGTTGAGAAAGAAGCGCTCATCGTACTGTCAGAAGCCATCGATGCCCTTGGAGATGCCTTTGCGATCTATGGGTATTCTGGATTTGGACGCAGCCAAGTGGCCTTTTACATCGCCAAAAACTTTGATGATCCTTGGAACGAAGACAGCCAATCTCGTGTGGGGCAAATGCGTTGGATGATGGAAAATCGAGATGGTGCAGCCATCCGACACTGCGCCAGCAAGCTGAAAGACCGTTCAGAAAGACACCGTTTGATGATCTTGCTCAGTGATGGAAAGCCCTTGGATTGTGGTTGTGTAGACTATGCCGATGCCTACGCACAGGCGGATACCCACGCAGCCATCTTGGAAGCCCGTCAGCAAGGGGTGCATGTCTTCTGCATTACCGTTGACCCGTATGGCCAAAAGTATTTGAAAGAATTATATGGCGAAGGCGGTTATACCGTGATTGAACAGGTCAGTGCGCTCCCAGAGCGACTGCCGGCCATCTACCACCGTCTGACTTCTTAAGGCCTTTAAATGATCGAACTTATTGCGTCCGTTCAGCCGGTGTTTTTGTATGTTGCCCTGCTTGTATCGTGTCTATGCTCTGGTTTTTCGCTGCGCAAAGATAAAAACAATGAACTAAACGCACTTGTGCTTTCCAAAGGTGTTCCCCTTGCTGTCTACTGTGGTCGCTTGGCCTGGACGCTGTGGTTGGTGCTACATCTTGATCGCTTGTCTGAGAGGTGGGAATTGGGCGCCGTGATTTTTTGTGGCCTTGGCGTTGAATTCTGCTTCTGGAGATGGCAACGCCCAGAGTTTGATATTTTGGCCTATGGTCGAGGGGCAGGAACTTTTTTTATTGCTGGCGTGCTTTTACAGAGCGTGCTATTCGCAACGATTATGGTGCTGACAGGCAGTGCCTAGTGTGAGTGCTTAATCATGTCTGATTCTTCTGACTCGGGTTCTTCAAAACCCAAATCAAAAACATTTAAAGCGCGTGGGAAGTCTTTTAGCCGTCGGAAGCCATCGGACTCGGGATCCAACGAAGGGCGGCGTGGAAAGCGCCCATCCGGTAAAGGAAAGCCCAAGAACTTTGGTGGCAAGCCCCGTCGCCGTGACGACGAAGGCGGCCGTGACGGAAAGCCAGTTAGAGGCGACCGCCGAAAGTCTTTTGGTGACAAGCCTCGCCGCCGTGACGACGAAGGCGGCCGTGATGGAAAGCCATTTAGAGGCGACCGCCGAAAGTCTTTTGGTGACAAGTCTCGCCGCCGTGAAGGCGAAGACAGCCGTGATGGAAAGCCATTTAAGGGAGATCGACGCAAACCGAGCGGAAAGAGGCGGACTGGACGCACAGGCGAAAAGGTTCAAGGCCGTGGAAGAGATCAAAAAGGATTTAAACGCACTGGACGAAAGCCTGATGGCATAAGGCGTGGATTCAGGGGGCGCAGAGACTCTGGATCAAACAAAGGCGCATTCCGTGAACAGCAAGAAATGACGCTGACCCCGACTCACTGGGGCACACAAGGAGAAGCCATCCTCGAAACCACATCCGAAGATGGCAAAGCCCGTCGCACCATTGTCTGGCGCGGAATTCCGGGTGAGAAGGCTCGTGTCCGTGTGCTTAGAGAAGGGCAAAATCAGCGCTATACAGAAGTGCTGTCTGTCACTGGAAAAGTCGATGAAGGTCGTCGAACCCCGAAATGTGACAAAATGGACGCCTGTGGGGGATGCCCCATGATGCATCTGTCTCTTTCGGGCCAACATTCTGCCAAACTGTCGATTGTAAAGTCACTTTTTGATGCCGAAGATGTGGGTGACTATGCTCCGACTGAGATACTCGAGGCCAAAAAAGCAAAACCATGGGACTACCGCCACACTCTCAAAGTCGCCGTGGACACCACGCAAGAAGGGCATTTACGCCTTGGGGTGCGGGGTCGCCGTGGACATGTGGTGCCGATCCCCAAATGCCATGTGGTCACGCCCTTGTTGCGCAAAGTTCTTAAAGCAGTCGCATTTTATGTGACAGGTAAATCAGAACTCATCACCCGAAAAGTCATGGCGTATGGGACAGACTCAGACAACCCAACCGTGGGCTTGCGGTATGTGGTTATTCGGCAGAGTTCAGGACCCAAACCAGAGGTTCAACTCTGCTTTGTGGTCGGGAAATATTCTGCCTTGTACCGTGATGTGGCCGATGCGGTCATGCGTCAGTGTCCTGAGGTTGTTTCGGTGAGCGTGCACATCAATCGCACCCCTGGAAATTCCATATTTCTGCGTGAGGTCTCAGAGCCTGAAACCTTTATTTCGCAGCAAGGTGAAGAAAGAGAAGAGCGGTATCCCAATGGCTCTTTTGCGATACTCACCGGCAGGGAGACCATCGAAGAAGAGGTTGGCGGTTTTCACTATCAAATTGGTGCAGGAGATTTCTTTCAAGTAAATCCCGTGGTGGCCAAGCAGCTTCAGGACGCTGTTGTCAATGCGTCAGAAGAGTATCAAGGGCATGCGATCGTGGATTTATACTGCGGGGTTGGGCTCTTGACTGTGCCGCTGGCCAAAAAACACGGTTGGGCGATTGGTGTGGAAGGCGGAGAAGGCGCCACGGCTCGAGCCCACAGCAATGCACGGATAAACGGTGTCACTGCCGAATTTTCTTCTGGTGATGTTGGGGACAGTTTGGCTGGTGTTCGCCGACGGCTTGCTGGTCGCACTCCAGTGGTGGTGGTCGACCCCGCACGAAGAGGGCTAGAGGAAGGTGTCTTGGAACAAATTATAGCCCTCAACCCGCTCAAGCTTATTTATGTCTCCTGTGGTCCTCGAGCATTGGCCAGAGACACTCGAGCCCTGCTCTCGCTGGGGTGGACCGTTGAATCGACTGCTGCGTTTGACATGTTCCCGCACACCGCACATGTCGAAATGGTTGCGGTCTTTCGCCCACCGCATGTCACTCCTTCAGCCCTTCAGGGGCCTCGTCGGCATTTTATTCGAAAATGAAAGGTGTGACAGTTCGCCTGAATATGGATACAATACGGCAACGAATTTAGGGAGGAGAGATGAATCTTCTTTTATTGAGTCTCGGAATTCAGTTTGGTCATGCGCTGGATACACGAGGTGTTTTAATCTCGGACTTTTACCCCCAAGACACCGGGGCTTTAACCTACACCGATCAAATGTCTGCGGCGGTAAAAACCCAACTTGAAAACAGTGGAAACTACACCGTTGTCTCTCTCGAAGGGGCCCCTGCTGTTCAAGGAACACCAGCGGAACTCTATGCGGAAACCTGCCCATCGGGCAATCATTCAGGTTGTGCCATGATCATTGCTCAAAATGCAGGAATGAGTTTTGGGGTAACTGGAACAGTGAAATCCACTGGTACTGGCATTATGGCCTCTGTGTTTTTTGTTGAAGTGTCCGAAATGAGAGAGGTCATTTCGGTGGATATTCCATACGATCCTGAAGACAACACGCTCTTCTTGGTGACTCTTGAGCGCACCCTAGAAGGCGTGGTTCAGGGCCGATTGGGGGTGATCAAGGACATCCGTGAGACACCTGCTTCCGAATACGCAGATGCCTACGATGAGCAGGCCAAAGAGGAACTCACTGCCTACTCGAGGGAAAGCGGTGGAGCTTCTTCTCTTGGGGAACGTTTTGACATTGAGCTGGAGCGCAAGGAACTCACTCGAGAAGAGATTCAAGATTGGATGGAAGAAGAAGGCTCCAAAGAATGGGATCGCTTAGATATGTCTGCCATGGAGTACATGCGGTACTACAATTCTGGCATGGAACTGTCTAAATGGCGCGAGATGGCCAAAGGCAAACAGGGCGCATTGATGCTCAGAGGTGCGCTCGGATTTGGGTACGGACCCACTTCAGGAAGCTACTATGGCCGATATGCGCGGTCATCCACAGACCTTCAAGTCGTGGAAACCTACGCTTGGCAAAATGCCGAAACAACATCCAATGTTCAGGCGGGTGGGTCATTGGGATTTGGCATTCTACCCGGTCTCGAGGTTGCAGGAACAGCTGGTATATTTACAGGTCGATTCGAAATTGATGTCCATGCCATCACCGTGGGGCAATTTACGACTGCACCTCCGTCAGACAGTTTTGTCTCGTCTGTGAGTTACATCGGTGGTGAAGTTCTGTACACCCCCCTCCACACCTTTCGTGTGAAACCTCTATTCGGACTTCAAGTCACCCGTTGGCAGGGATCTGAGGTTAACGACCATGTGGTCTTGCCAGAAGATCTGCCCCTTTTACCAGCCCCCAGTTTGACAATGATGAGTGGTTTACTGGGCACCGAGGCGCGCATCACCAACAGTGTGAGTGCTTTTGCTTATGTGCCGTTGAGCATCGCCTTGTCAACCAAGCAAGCGCCATCCGTTCAGCATTCTGGCTCGGGTTCCCTAACTTCTGAGCATCTTCAAAAGCCAGAATCCTTCGGTAAGGTTGCCACGGGTTTTGTATTGGGCATTCAAACACAGTTTCGTCTGTTTGGGCGAAAGAAGAAGGCCTCCAGTCTTGAGTTTTATGAATAGCGTGCGTGCTTAGCGCACCTCACTCTGCACCATTGAAAGGAAGCGGCTTTGTCGGAAGAATCGGTCGGTATATTTGGACGGTTGGCACACTGGGTCATGACCCATGCTCGTTTGGCTGTCGTGGGGATTGTGGCGCTGTGTGTTCTTTCTGCTGTGCTGGCTTCGCAATTGACCGTCAATCCCAACATTTTGGATCTATTGCCGCCAGAGGCAAAGACCACTCAGGCCATTCAAAAATTAAACCGTGAGGAGGGCGGAGCCAATGTTCTCAGCATCTCCTTTGAGGGTGGAGAAACAGAGGTCCGTCAAGCCATTGTGAGCCAGTTGGGCGCTCAAATTGGTGCCCGTGATGACATTGATTATGTTTTGTTCAACATCGAGGATTCCCTTAAAGTTCGTTTGGGGATGCTTCAGCTGACAGCTGAAGAGCTTCGAGACATTCGAGTGCGTATGGAGTCGGCCATTGCCCTTGGACCCGCACTGACTAATCCATTTGTGGCATCGCAAGTCTTTGCCCTTGGGCCATTGACTGAACGCCTGTCATCGCCCAACTCGCAGGTACTAAACTCAGGTGAGAATGTCTCAACGCTGATTGTGCGTCCAACGCTTTCGCCCTTCGATACCAAGCAAAATCGTCCCTTTATGAAAGACATATACGAATTAATCGACCAAAGCCTTGCCGGACAAGATGCTGTCAAGGTTGGATGGGTGGGTGGTGCGTACCGTCATGCTGACGAAGAGGTCTCGGTTCTATTTCACGACTTGTCTCAAACCGCCATTCTCAGTTTCGTATTTATTGTGATCTTGATTTCCATTGGCTTTCGAGAACTGCGCTC
>JAYYJC010000062.1:0-10000 GCA_036146655.1 Myxococcota bacterium
ACACGAGTGGCAGCAATAGCCAGAGCAAACTTTCATGCCAACATCATCCACGAGGTTACCCAACACATTGAACAACATGACATTCTGGTGATTGGAATGAACCTGAACACCGTTGTTACAAAGAGCATCAACAATCTGAAATCAAGTGGCCTTAACTATCATTATCTTGAGTATGGTGGTTACTTTTCCATGTGGAAAGAAAGGCTTGCCATTAAAATGTGGTCCGGCTGGCCGACCTTCCCCCAAATCTTTGTCAAAGGCATTTTGATTGGTGGAAATCAGGAATTGGAAGCGTGTCTGGCCGATGGTACTCTTCAGAAAATCCTCAGAGGTGAAGCAGATGAATGAGGAAGATTGGCTGAAGAAAAGAAATTACAAACGGCAAGTTGGATGCACCCTTTGGCTGGGCGTACTTCTTGGCGCTGCACTTGCTTTATTCTGACGCATAAAATAAGGTGTTCGACTCCGCATACTGGACCAGTATCGAAGCCGGTTTGAAGCGCTTGCCATGCGTCCTTGCCAACCGCTGAAGCTGTGCCAGTACATATGCTGCCCCAATGGTATCAACAGCCTTGAAGGGTCCACCTTTCATAGGTGGAAAACCAATACCGAACACAGCGCCCAGATCGCCACTTTCAGCTGACCGTAATACGCCTTCTTCGAAACATCTCAATGCTTCATTAATCAATGCAAGTAAAAGACGGTTACCCAGTTCAGACAGACTTGCCTTTTGTGCGCCAACATCATTTGGAAGATGGGAGTATACATCGGCATCCACCACCTTTTGACCATTTTTGGTGATGGACCGGCCATTCTCGTAACGGTAGAAGCCTTTAGATGTCTTCTTACCCAATCGCCCTTCATCGATAAACTTCTGCGTGGCTTCAAGATCTGGAAAGTCCATGTGGTCTGAATAGTATTCCTTCATGATTGATGTGACTTTGGCACCTACATCAATCCCGACCTCGTCCATCAGCGTAAAAGGCCCAACCGCAAAACCCAACTGTTGGGCAGCTGCATCGATATCTGGAATTTGATAGCCTTCAGAGAGCAAAAATAACGCCTCAATCATGTAGGGAGCCAAAACGCGAGTAGTGTAAAAACCAGCACAATCATTGACCACAATGACATGCTTTCCCATGGTTCGACCTAGTCCAACAACAGTTTTGGTAACAACAGGATCGGTCTCTGCGGTAACAATGACCTCAACCAACGGCATCTTTTCAACAGGGCTAAAAAAGTGCATGCCAACCACTCGATCTGGCCGCTGAGACCCTTCAGCGATTTTACTGATTGGCAACGATGAGGTGTTGCTCGCAATTATGGCCTGGCTACGGTCTTCAAGCTCAGCAATTACTGCTTTCTTGAGACTAAGGTTTTCAGGTACAGCCTCAATGACCACATCTGCATGAGCAAAACCATCGTAGGTTAATCCGCCGCTCAAGCGCACCAATCGCGCATGATGCTCAGCTCGATTGAGTCGTTTTCGCTTGAGAGCCTTATCAAAATACCGTTGCGCATACTGATAGGCATGCTCAAGCCCAGACTGTGCCACATCTTTCAAACGAACGGTCAACCCCTTGTCAACCAAAACAGTGGCTATCCCCCCACCCATCAAACCGGCGCCCAGCATGCCCACATGTGTCACCGGTATGGGCTCGACAGCTTCTGTATTGGGCCCATCGTCTTTCTTTAAAGCCGTAATGCAATGAAAAAGATGTCTTAGTCCATGCGACTCCGGAGTGATCAACAACTCACCAAATCCGGTGGCCTCAGCGTGATCTGAATCGGCCTTCAAGACTTCAATAATTTTCAATGGCGCTGGATACAATCCATGTGTTTTTTTCATGATCATCTTGCGGGCTTCACGGAAAATCACTCCCCGCCCCAACGGATTGCCTTCAAGGAAAATGTTTTTCGCACGGTCAGAAAACTTTGGCTTTGGCTTCGAATGAAGGCCTTTTTGTAGGTCCATAACGAGTAATTTTGCGGCTTCTATTAATTGATTTTGAGGCACCACCTTGTCCACCAAACCCATTTTTAAAGCCTTTTGGGGACGGATATTTTTTCCGGTCAGCATCATGTCCAATGCAGCAGCCAACCCAACCAGTCGAGGTAAACGGCGGGTACCACCAGATCCTGGCAGCAAGCCAAGCATCACCTCAGGAAGTGCCAATTTGGTACGCACAGCATTGGAGGCGACACGGCCGTTACACGCCAGTGCCAGTTCAAGGCCCCCACCAAGACAATCCCCATGAATTGCAGCAACGGTTGGGATTGGCGCAGCCGCTAAGGCATTCATGATTTTCTGGCCAATTGAAGCAAGTTCGGCTCCTCCCTCTGCGGTTTGAACAGTATTCAACATGGTAATATCTGCCCCAGCCACAAAGCAATTGGCTTTGGCTGACGCAATCACAAGTCCTTTACAATCCGAATTGGAGTTCACTGAGTTTAACAATGCATCAAACTCAGGTATGAGCTGCTGGTTTAAAATGTTTACATTCGAATCCGGATTGTCAATCCAAATTGTCAGAATGCCATTAGTGTCTAGATCGTCGACTCGCAGATGCTGACTCATGATGCACGCTCCAATACCATTGCAGAGCCGAGACCACCAGCGGCGCAGGCTGTTAATAAGGCCAAGCTTGAGTCCGTGTATTGAAGCCCAGCCACCGCTTGACCGATCATTCGGCCGCCAGTCGCTGCAAATGGATGTCCATACGCCATGGAGCCACCCCAAATGTTTATTTTAGAGTCAGGAACAGAGCCGATGACATCATATTCGGGTAATTTTTCCTTGAAAAATGAAGCGCTATCAAAACAATGTAGATTGCTCAATACCTGAGCCGCAAATGCCTCGTGGATTTCAAGTAGATCAATGTCTTCAAGCGTACAGCCGGCCTTTTGAAGTGCTTCAGGGCAGGCATACACATTTCCAAGCAACATATTTTCTCTGGGGTCTAACGCAGGGAATGCATAACTTCGAACATATGCTTTGGGTGTTAATCCCAACTCTTTGGCACGTGATTCTCTCATCACCACAACTGCCGCTGCACCATCTGTCAATGGGGACGAGGTCGCTGCCGTAATAGACCCATTTTTACGGTCAAACACAGGCTTCAACTGTGAGATTTTTTCGAGGTTCATATCTGGGCGGATTAAATTGTCGTCATTGATCAGCCGTCCGTCTTGATGTCTGACGGTCATTGAGAGTGGTTTAATGTGACCCTCTGCTTTTGCAGAAGCGGCCTTTTGATGTGACTGGATCGAATAAAGTTCTTGGGATTTTCGGTCAATATTAAAATTTTGAGCCATCTCTTCAGCATGCTGACCCATGGTTTTACCGGTGTAACGTTCTGTCAATGATGGAGGATTCGGCAAGAGATCTTTCGGGTTGATTTGGGCCAATGTCCGAATCAAGTCCATGCCTTTGGCCCGCTGTGCCTTATTTAAGGCATCGATAACCGACTTCCGGTGTGGAACAGGCGTATTTGAAGTGACATCAACACCCCCTGCGACTACAACATCTGCAGCACCGGCCCAGATGGCCTCTACTGCATTGGCCACGGTTTGAAGTCCTGTTGCGCAAGCTCGGGTCACCGAATAGCCCGGGACACGGTACATGCCCAAGTTTAAAGCCACCTCTCTGGCAATATTAGGAGCTGCTGGAACAGCAATTACTGTTCCCCAAATGATCTGATCAATGGTCTCCGGCTTTATGTCATGCCTGAACAAAAGTTCTCTCGTTAATTGAGTACTCAAATCAACAGCATTGAGTCCATTTAAACTTGACCATGCCTTGGCAAAAGGGGTTCGTAAACAAGCGACAATGGCCACTCGATCTCGACTCATGGGTACTCCTTAGACAAAAGATAAACTTTAGCGTACCACAAGTGCGATAGGAATGACAAGACTTGCCCGCTTAAATCGGGATTACCTATTCAGAATAGAACCCTTCAAATGGGTCATCTTCAAACAAATCTTCCCATTTGTACGCACCCTCGAGTTCAGTCAATTTCAACTTAAAGCCACCCCAGTCATGAGTGGTCGCTATCCATGCGCCTGTATCAAGTTGTACCCAACTTTCCCAAGTACAACTCAATCCCCCTATTGGAATAACCGATACCCAAAGCGCCCAATCTGTGGGTCGACCATCCTCATCTATGGTCCATACATAAGAATCGCCCGGCGTATTGCCCCCAGCCGTATAGGTTACGAGGAGCTGGTTTTTTCCGACCAACGCTCTTTTCACGCCTTCATCCCGAAGTTTTGAAAGCGGATTCAGCCAAAATGAATCATTGATCCAACTGTCCCATGCCATCTGTTCAAGTCGACTACCTGGATTGATCTTTTTCCAATGACCGGATTGAAATACTCTCCCCACACGGTTGTGTAAAGAATGTTGTATGCGTTTTTCGCCTCGTTTATATTCATGCAGCTTACGGTTTCGATCCCAGATGTGCCGCCCTCCAGCAAATGTCCATGCCACAATCCCTGTTTTATCCCACCCATCTTTATTGATGGATTGCTCAATTCGTTCCGTCAGGTCTTCAGCTGCTTGTCCCTCGATGCCAAATGGCAATTCTTTATCCAAAAACTGGCCAACGGTCATGACAAATAGGAGACAGATACTGGCCGCAATGCCAATTGTTTTCCAACTAATCATGTCGATGTTTTCTTTGGGATTTCTGCGTGATTCGCTTTAAGGTAGGCCACAATGTCTAAAGATTCAAAAAGTGCTTTTCCATTGATGAACAAACACGGTACCTGTGAGCGTCCGGTCCGCTGTATCAGGTCCGTGCGGAAATTGGATTGAAGCCGAGTGTTCCGGTAGGGTATATCGAGATCCAACTCATCGATAACTTTGAGAACTCGACGACAATAGGGACATTGTGGGAACTGATACAACACCAAGTTTGGTAACGGCTCAAGAGGTTTTGGAGGTGTGTTAAAACTTTTTGGTTTATCACTTGCCAAACGATTTAGAAGACGGCGAAACATTTTCTATATCTAGCGTAAATGTGCCATCACGCAAGCCGATATAAAACCACAAAGGGCTGATGAAGAAAGATGATATTCATCGTTCACTTCTTGATTTACCATCAGATTGCTGCGAGCCTCATGGCCAAAAAAATGAACCCGACTTAAAGAGCCGTTAGACGCCAAGATCAAACGATGCATCTTTGATTGAAGCATCCAGTTTTTCGCGTTCAAGCAAATACACGGCTGCGTCTCCCACAGCGAGTATGGCACAATGCGGTCCGCGGCCATTGGTCAGTTTAAGAGTGCCACTTTCCAATCCACCCGAACCGGTTGCTGGAAACTTGCGCTCAAGTACTTCGGCATCTTGGTGCGAAACCCATAAAAAGAGAGCATCGGGATTCCGACATATCTTTTGAGCCTCAATGGCCATTTGACCCATAGTATACCGTGGATTAACCTCGACAATCGGCCGAAATGTAAACTTTCCATTTCTCAAGTGAATCAACATGTCAATTCCTGCAGTGCCGAAATAACCATTGTCCGCCAACGATTTCCCAACTCGCTGAACCACCTGATTAATAATTAGATTTAAGCCTTTAGAACCACCCACCTTATACATCCAGCGTCTAAACCGTTCCGGCAAATGACGGTGAATTGAACCAAGCCAATGCCCTCTGTACTGCCCATTGGCCGTGGTCCAAAATCGATTCCATCCCAGTAGCGCAATGTTGCCATTTTTTGAGACACTAAGTTGGACAGACAAATCCATGACCCGATTGAGCCAAGGCTCGGCCACAATGCACTGTGTTCGGAGTTGTCGATTTATCCAGTTTCTGTGTGAGACAGATAGCGGACCTTTACTGAGCCTGATTGTCTGTCTTCCAGCTGTACCAAACTCAGACTTTAAAACCATCCAATCAGTCTGACATTGGCTTCTGGCCTGGATAATCTCTTCAAGAGAACAGCATACCTTGCCGACCAAATCAGGTTGACTACACCAACTTGGAGGGCCATCATCGGCCCACTCTTTGAGCATTTTGGTCGACCATTTCTTGGAGTGAAGTACTCGATAACTTTCTTGCCAGCGCCGATGTTTGCGAGGTACAGTACCAGAAATTACAGGACACCAGCCCCAAGGTTGAACGGACTGGATTCGGCGCTCACTTAATTGGTCCGGCCAATGTGTTCCATCCCACTCAACAAACTGCGGAAGAGTCAATCCACATTGTTGAAGGGGTTTGAGAAAATGACTTGCGGGTTTCTTGTGAACCAGCAAAATATCTCCGTGCCTCGCTTGGAGAATGGGCAATAGATCACATTCCTTTGCCAGGTTCAATGCCTTCATTGGTGGTTGTTGCGAGGGGTGAGCAATGTAAGTTTCCACATTGGGCCAAAACACCAGCACATTGGGCAATCGACCCTTTGAAACTGAGGTTACCTGAAGTTGTTCCACATAGTCAGGGGTGAGGCCAGCAGCGATCCGACCATTCACATCGTATGTACGCCCTTTGGCTCTGGCCATTGATAACGGCAGTTTAAGATGACCCTCATGTGCTGTAAAGTCTGTGACACTGGGATCTTTCCAATGTCTAAACCAACGAATTCCTTGACGAAGATGTCTGATTTCATCTGCGTAAATGGAAGCCATAATCTCTGCACTCTTTGAATCACCGACCCTTTCAAACAGGGCTTTATAGTGAATACAGTGATCAAGATTGGCTTGTTCAAAGGTCATTGCCATTCCAACCACAAAGTCAAAGGGATCGTTCATGTCCGACAAACAATCCCAAAAGAAACGATTGACACCCACATCCTCAAGACCAACCCCAAGTTCAGATGCTCGAGAGTAATACCTTAAAAAGTGGTCTTGCTCTTCAAAGATTGTATTGAGAAGACCTTTGCGAAACGGACTTGGCGCATCTGGAAAACGAAGCAGACACAAAGCCATCAATTCGATTGCCAGAAGTTCATGATTCGCAAAAAATAAAAGTGCTCTGCCCCGTTCAAAATCATCGCCCAACGCACTTTCTTTGGGAAAAGGAGATTTGCTCTTTGTCCAAGCTGCTGAGTTTGGGCGACCTGGCAGAGCAGGAGCTGCTGATAATCGTTCGGGATGACAATCTGTGACCTTTGAGGGACGACACAATTTGTCTTCCAACCGATCTCCAAACAGCAGTTGTTCAGCCAGTTGGGTGATCTCAGTACTCATTCGCCATAATCCGCACGTTCGATTAAGGCATCGATGTCTTCACATTCAATGACCTGACGGATGTGTTCATATGCATGTCCAGCCCGCATCATAGCAGCTGTGTCCTTTTGGCGTCGAGTTTGACGGATTTCAGGATTTCTTCTGAATGGGCCAAGACCCCTCCTTTTGGCATATGCTATAGCACACCGTAAGGCCGCATTGCCCTCGATTTGTGAGTCCATCCGTTCCAACGACTCTTGAATGAGTTGTGACGAAATTCCTTTCTGACGAAGCTTCTTTTGAATAGACAATGTTGAGTCACCACGGTTTCGAAGCCGCTCTACCCACATTTGCGACAAAGTTCGATCATTTACCAGTCCAGCATCAACACACCTTTTGACCTCTGCTTCCACCAACGCCACCATGACTTCTCGGTCATCTTCAGGAAATGAACGCAATCGTCGATTAACACGGCGCATCAGCACTCGCCGAAGCTGAGTTTCTGAAGCGAGGTACCGCTCAAGATGTCTTTTTGAAAGCCATTGAAGTGAACGGGCTGAGACCGGTTTTGGCAATTTCTTTTGCCAACCTTTTGGATTTTGACCCCGCTGTCTCATGCCTGATCCCCCTTTGACCACCATTGCATTTTGACATCGGACATAAGCCCTCTGCCCTAGTCGTTGCTTAACTCCATCTGAGCCTGTTTAATGCGATCGATCTTGCGACGGGCAACCGCACTTCGTTCAGGATCCAACGCATCCAACTGAGCAAGGGCTGCAGTCACTGTTTCAATTTCGTTGGTATAAGTTGAAGACAGAGAAAGCCAATAGAGTGCCTCTGCTTTGTATTGAGAGTCAGGGTATTCTTGAACGAGGCCCTTCGCTCGGCGTTGTACTGCTACCCAAGCCTCTCGACGAACATAAAACTCAGTGATGCGAATCTCTTTCTTAGCCAAACGCTCAAGACACTCCTCTCGCAACTCCAAAACTTCAACACCATATTCAGAGGTGGTGTATTTGTCCTCAAATCGAGCCCAAGAACTGATGGCTTGCGAAGTCCATGTTTGGTCTCGACCAGCAAATCGAGGTGCCTTTTTATAGAAGGTCAAACCAATCTGGTAGACCACATAGTCGATCCGTTCATGACGAGGATATCGGCGCCTAAATGCATCATAAGATGTACGGGCAATGTCCCAATCCCCTTTTTTAAAATGCACATCAGCGATCGCGAGTTCGGCTTCTATTGCGAGAGCGTCATCTCGATAATTGTTACGGATGCGATTGAATTGCTCAACGGCCTTAATGTAGTATCCTCTTTTAAGGTAACGCTGCCCAAGTTCGTATTGCTCTTCAACGGTCAGTCCCTTTGATCGCTTTGCCTGCGCATTTTGTGGGAAGCCAATACTGACAAGCCATGATAAAAATACAAGAAAGATGAGACGATTCATGGAAATTCCTTTATCTGCGTTTATCATGCTCTACACAAAACGACCAACCTCTTTCAACTACACTATCCATTCCTTATTTATTTGGAGAAACCATGTCAGCCATCAATGTCGAGTTTACCAGCTACATCACCGATCTTACACACGGTGCTCTTGAACAACTCAAAAATATAAACAGCTCAGATGTCACTGAGAAGGCAAGAGCCCTTGCTTTTGCAAATTACACGGTTGGGGTTCTCAAAATGGTGCGTGGGAAAACGGTTGGAAATCTGAAAGAAGATGAGCGCACGCTGTTGGATGCCATGATCAAAGAAATAACAACCCAGCTCAGTGCCTAAGCCGCACCATTAAATAAAATGGATGGGGGTCAATTTTGGACCAAATGGGTCTAACTTAAGGAAATGTCAACTGGATTTTTCCTTTATATTGACAGTACTCCAGTCAACGGCTATTCTCCTATGAACCAAAAAAACAACCTTGTGTTAACTCTTGGAGGAGAAATGACATTTATTGGAATACTGCTGGCAAGCCAAATTGGTTGCGGCGGAAAATCAAGTGATACTGCTGGTGGAGACATCAACGGCAACAATGCCTGCGACATTGAAATCGATGAAACATACCCCTCAAGCGGTGGCGAAATGTACTATCGGGGCAGTGTTACAGCAGAACTTAGTGATGACGATGAGAGCGCTTCAATTAGTGTTGCCGACTCAAGTGGCGCAGCCGTTTCGGGCAGCAGCTCAGTCGATGGAGATACCATCACCTTCACTCCAGACAGCCCGCTGACATCTGGTGATACATATACTGCAACTGTTGATTACTGTGCTGGTCCTGCCTCATTTGATTTTACTGTATCATCCTTGGGTACTCCACTTAGCGTAGACATCTCTGGTAATACTTATGCGGTTGACCTCGCTTCCGGGAACTTTGTCGAGCCTGCTGGTATAGGCGACCTGATTGGTGGCCTCCTCGAAAACGACATCCTGATTGGGGTCAAATCAGCTGATAATGATGTACTAAGTATCCGTGGCGCCATTTCGGAAACCGGAAACTCAAATCAAGATTACTGTAGCGAAACCCTTGAGTCATTTCCTGATGCTGATTTCTCTGAAAGCCCATACTTCGAAATCCCAGAAGGCGATGTCACACTGAGTGTCGCAGGAATAGACCTCACCATCAACTCACTCTCAATTTCTGGTACATTCGCTGAAGATGGTTCATACTTCGGTGGCGGTGAAGTATCCGGCCAACTTGATGCCCGAGTTCTTGCACCTTTGGCAGCAGATCTGGGCCTCGAAGATGACAGTCCAGAAGCTCTTTGCAACCTGCTATTGGGTTTCGGAGTTCAATGCATCCCATGTGGAGATGGTGAACCATACTGTGCC
>JAYYJC010000063.1:0-12627 GCA_036146655.1 Myxococcota bacterium
AATCTTCGTGTCAATCGACTTTCCGCTGACGAAACCGGAGAAACACTCGGCCTTGTTTGTGAAGGTGATTGTCATGAGTCATGCTCAGCAAATGCCAGTGAGTGTACTGAGCCTCAGGCACTCGACTTGGGTGAATGCCCACAGTAGGCAAATCACAACGCCAAAATACAAAATGCCGCAGATTGGTTCTGCGGCATTTTTTTTGACCCTACTCTAGTTGCGTTTCCATTTCCCTACAGGAGAAAATATTCCCCATAGCGCGTCATAAGGATGAACATAATCTGTCGAATGATTGTTCATATCCACCACTGGCTTTCCATCTGCCATCCACTTAAAAATCCCACCTTGCAGGTTTGATACTTGTTGATAACCCGAATCAATTAAAATCTTCCCTATCCGTTGAGATCGAATCCCAACTGAACAATACACCACAATTTTGGCATCCTTTGGGATGTCATCAATGCGCACAATATCAAAGTCATGGCTTCCGACCCAGCGTGCATTGATCACATGTGAGATTTGATACTCATCATGCGCTCTAGTATCCAACCAGTATTCAGCCGTGCTGTGACCATCCCATTGCGGAATGCTTTCTCCGACCAAACGCACAAGCAGTAGGAGCAAGGCATGGCGAATGGGTTGATTAAACCAAAAACAGACCCCCAGTGCGGCAATTCCCCAAACGGACCAAAGCCGCCAGCCTCTCATGGATTAAAGTCCAATTCACCTGCACATTGCCAGTCAATTCCAACGGTCTCGCAAATGGTTTTGAAATCCGCAGGCGGATCAACTGAATGGTGATGCATTGCTCCGTCTGGGTGTTGAAAACCCAAGCGCCATGCATGTAATAGCTGATGATCAAGATTTGCTAAAGTTCGCTTCCAAGCCGACGGAATATTTTTCTTCCGGCCATACATTGGATCACCCAATAAGGGATGCCCTAGGCTGTGCATATGCACCCTTATTTGATGGGTTCGACCTGTTTCAAGACGACAAGCGATAAGAGATATGCGACCACCTTCTCCAGATTGGGGGTGAACAGCAGAGTCCAAGCACCAAAAATGAGTCACCGCCTTTTTGCCTCCATTATCAACACAAGCAAATCGGATGCGATCTACCGGATGGCGACCAATGGCATGATTAACCATGCCTTTCTGTTTTGTCGGCCGTCCCCAAACCAAAGCAAGATAAATTCGATAAACAGTGTGCGTGGCAAACTGATCTTGAAGCACCGTTAAGGCATTTGGAGTTCGAGCCACAACCAAGAGCCCAGATGTTCCCTTATCAATACGATGGACCAATCCTGGGCGCAGGGGATCACCGACATCATTTTGAATCCAGTGGACCAATCCATTCACCAATGTCCCATTGGAGTGCCCTTTTCCGGGGTGCACCACTAAGCCAGCGGGTTTATTGACGATCAAAACCTCTTCATCCATGTAGCGGATGTCCAAAGTCATCTTCTCGGGCACGATGCCGGTGAGCGGCAGCTGTGGCGTCGCCATCCAGATAACATCGCCCGTTTTCAACTTGGTGGAAGCCGTACTGGGCCTGTGATTTACCAATACATCATGATTTAAGATCATTCGCTGGATGGATGAACGAGAGAGCTCTACTCGGTCTGATAGCCAACGGTCAAGTCGAGCCCCTCCAGTTAAGACAGCAAAGGTATGTGCTGCTTCATCTGCCATTAGGACGGTCGTTGTCGTCGGCGGACCAACATGGCGTAAAACTTCTCGGCAAACTTTATGCCGTCCAATTCAAGTTCTTCTTCGAGTTGATTCAGCCAACCCTTAACATATGGCATTGCTGGCAAACGGTCGAATTGGTGCTGCTCAAGCGCAAGGAGCATTTCTTTCGTAATTTGAGTTAGTTCAGACAACTCATCGACACTCTGCCCTCTTTGCTCACGAACAGCCTTTAAAAAACGACCAGTAAACCCATATTTTTTGGTCAGCACGGTCAAACTAAGTTGCTGAACAGGCGGCGCAGTGGTCGGAACGGCTGCACGTGCAATGCGCTGGGGTTGCTGAACCGAAACCACTTCGGTGGCTTCAAAGTCAACGCCATCGTCTAGGTCAAAGGCACTTAGGGCAACCTGAGCTGACTCTTTGCTTTTGATGGTCCGAGGAGTGGGTGTTTGTTCAGAGGGCTCAATGGTAATCATCGGCTGAGTTTGATTTTCGGGCGTAGGCTGCTCATCAAGTAAGTTACCAAGCTGAAAAGTGGTGGTTGAACGAATAAACTCCAGAGCAGCAAGCACCTTTGGGTCGACAATGTCATTTCGTTGTTCATCCCAAAGTTCAGTCCCATTGCTCGGCCAACGGCCACTGTGCATTCTCGTAAGATATGCATCGTAACGGCGGCGGCGATGTGGATCGAGAAGAATTGATTTTGCTTCTTGAAGTTCTCTCTTCTGGTGTTCTAATGGTGCATAGTCGGCGCCGTGCTGCTGGGCTGTTTCAATGCGTGAAACCAAATCGGACACTTCCCGTTGGTACGCCCGCAACAGCTCGGAATGACTGGCACGGTTTCCAACTTTAAAGCGATCATACAAACTGCTGGGCATTTGAGTATCTCAACGATTGGTGTGGTTTGGCATCATAACACATTACGCAAAGACTTGACCACCTCTAATGCTTGTCCATCAAGCAATGTCCTTGGATGAATAAAAAGGGCTTCCTTAGAGACCCTGAGCACAATGGGAAGATTCCCCTGCCGAAGCTGATCTGCGATTTTTCCTGCTTTTGGATGCGCAATCTTCACGGCCCAATCAGAAAGCCCTCGATCTGGTAATGCACCACCGCCAGAGTAACTCATAACGGATGTCACCTCAGCATTGGGTAACTGAGCAGCGATTTGTTCCGCTTCACGGTAAAGTTCGTCTGCGGATCTTTCCAACATGTTCCAAACAGGCAATTCATGATGACGGTGACTTTCGGCCAAAATTAAACAGCCCTCCAAGGCCGCAAGCGTGAGCTTGTCTACACGCAGTGCACGGTAAAGGGGGTGTCGACGGCACTTTTCTACCCAATCGGCTGCACCAACGATAAAGCCTGCTTGCGCACTTCCAAGCAGTTTGTCCCCTGAAAATGTGACCAATGTGGCGCCATCAGAAAGGGCTTTGTGAATGGATTCGTCAAGGACCAGCTCTTCTGCATAAGGGACAGATGGAGCTCGGTTGAGAAGTCCAGAACCCAAGTCGTCAATTAATGGAATGCTATTTTTGGCAGCAAGTTCAGCCAAGGCCGATCTGTCAGGCCGTTCAGTAAACCCCACCACTCTGTAATTGGAGGGATGAACACGGAGCAGAGCCCCTGTTTCAGAATCGATGGCGCCCTCATAATCGGATAGTCGCGTGCGATTGGTTGTCCCAACCGACTTTAAAATGGCGTTGCCTTGAACAATGACATCTGGGATCCGATACGAGCCACCAATTTCAACCAACTCTCCGCGGCTGACAATCATGTTTCGCCCAGCTGATGTGGCACTCACAGCAAGCAAGGTAGCAGCAGCACAATTGTTCACGACGATGGCCGCCTCAGCCCCAGTCAATCTACAAATCCTATCACAGACACCATTCAACCGCCCCCCCCTACGACCGGTATCCAGTTCCAATTCAAGGTTGCTGTAACCGCACATGACCGCTTGTATATTGTCCACTGCCAACTGTGGTAATGGCGCCCGACCCAAGTTGGTGTGAATAATGATGCCAGTTGCATTAATGACTGGCTTTAGCTTCGGCTGCAGTACATTCTGCATGGCCTCTTGAATGAGTTTTTCAATGGACGGCAGATCTGTTTCACCATTTAAAAGAAGTTTTCGCTGCACGGAAATGGCCTGTCTTGCGAGTTCAACCGCAAAACCATGCGGTAGATCTTTTAGCAAGGGCAATTGAATTGCCTGATGAACACTTGGAAGTTGTGATAACGTCATAGTTAGAATTCCACTGTTAGGTTGTATGAGCTCATTCCTGTATTATCTCGCTGCACTCACTTGTGGCGGCATTGCTGTTCTTTCTCTGCGGGAACGTTGGCGGACAGACTCCGCATGGTCTGTGTCTGCTGCGGCGGCATTGACGGCAATTGCCTATACAGTACGGGGTTCAATATTTTTTTTACATGATACGGGTTGGATGCTGATCTACCCGTTTTGTGGAATATTAATTCCAGCGGCATTTGCCTCTTTCTTTCAGAGATGGCTTCACATCAAAACACAACGCCCCTTCATTCAATTGGGAAGTGCCATTTTATTCTGTGTGGCTTTGATTTTGGCAACCAAAAAACAAGCAAACAGCATTTCAATCCTTGGAGCAAGCTGGCTTGCCATTGGCGGAAGTGCAGTTGCGTATCTCGTTATTCGAGAATGGCGAACCGCCAGAGAACCCATACGTCAAAGTCGGATGCTGTATCTGGCTGGATTTTTTCTGAGTGCGTTATTTTTTACCTTAATCGAAGGTCTTGCTCGGCTCCAGGGTTCGTCAGGTCAGTTCTATGACATTCAATCACAAGGACCTTTGCCGCCCATCAGCGCACTGCTTAGCAGCCTACTGTTCTATTGTCTATGGCTCAATCTGAAGTTGACACGGTTGGTCGGTCTTGATGAGTATTTTACACGGTTGGTATCGCTCTTTATTCCTGCATTTGTGCTGGGTGGAGTCATGACAGTCTCTTTGAGCTTGGGTTCCTCAAGCCTCAGCCACACGCTTTTTCAAGCGGCTTTGTTATCAGGTTTATTTTTGGCATTTTATCCCCTGATGCAAGACCCCATAAGTGAAATCGCAAATGGGATTTTTAACCGAAAAGGACAGCAACTGACATTGGCACTGAAAGAAATCCAACTCAATTTACCGCAATTAGCAGCCATCGATGATCTTGACGGATTGTTCCTTCAACCGCTTTATGAATCGGGCCGTGTATCGCATGCTGCACTCTACATATGGCGTCATGAGGATGGCATCTTCATGCGCCACAGTGTTCAAGGTGGAGAATTTGATGTCAATTTGATCAGTTTCGGTCAAGATCCTTTTGGGGACTTACTAACAGTAGGACAATTCATCTACAGCGATGCCTTACTCAAACAAGCGCATACTCACAAAGACTCTACTGGACAATCTGCTCAACGCGCATTGAGAAGTTTAGAACAACAAAAGATCGATGCGGCCCTACCCCTTTGGGTTGATGATATTTTACTCGGGTGGGTGGGACTTCAAGCCGATGGCGTGTCTGGTGGATTTTCTAGGAAAGAGTTGGCTCGTATACAGCACATGCTTGACCAAGCGGCCATTCAACTTGAAACCATACGAAGCATCGAACATCTCAAAGAGCAACATCGATTGGCGACCATTGGAACAATGTCTGCAGGTTTGGCCCACGAGATCCGCAATCCACTTGCAGGCATTAAAGGTGCTGTACAGTACCTTCAGGAAGGCGCCACTCAAGCAGAAACCGCAGATTTTTACGAACTCATCGAACACGAAACAGAACGGCTCAACACCATTGTCCAACAGTTCTTGGATTATGCAAGACCACTGCAGCAGCAACAGCAACCGATACAGATCAATGATCTGCTCGTGCGATGCCAGATGTTAATGGCCACTTCTCATCCAGAAATACAGTGGCAAATGAGACTGGATAAAAAAGTCAGCCTCATCTACGGGGACCCCACTCAGATTCAACAAATATTTATCAACTTGATACAAAATGGAATCCAAGCCATGAATGGGTGTGGAATCATAGATATATCCAGTCAGTTGGACAGATGCTATGAACCACCCAATCAAGGCCAACCGGCTGTGCAAGTGAAAATCACAGACCACGGCCCGGGATTTAGCCCAGAGGCCAAAACAGCATTGTTTACCCCTTTTTTTACAACGAAAACAAATGGGGTTGGCCTAGGATTGGCCATTACCCAACGGCTGGTTGAGGCACATGATGGCGAAATTCAGCTTTCTCAGCCCACTGCAAGAGGTGCTACGATCATTCTGCGCTTCCCCATCCCACTTCAATCCTAAGTCAGATCAACTTCCGTCGCCACCAACGGCCCGCAAGTATCTCTATGCGTTGATGAATCACATTTGGCAGACAGGATGCGATTCCATCAGCCAATGCCCAACGGCGTTCGAACCGACGCTCAATTCTATAGACCTCTGGTCGGGTCCGCCCTTCAAAAAGCATTGAATTACCTGAATCCATGAACGCAATCATTTCTGGACTGTAAAGGACAGAAGGCCACGGAAACCGTCTGACTTTTCGAGCAACTCTTGGAAGATGATAGCGAGCAGATACCACTCGCAAGCCCTTAAAATTGTGCTGCGCCAACCAATCGGTCGCCAATTCCAACTCTTCTGCGGTCGATGTGCTATCCTGGCGCTGAACAATTGATGACATGGGCACACCACCCTCTCGCAGGGTATCTACAACCAGAGTAGAACCAGAGCATGGCTCATTTTGCAGAGGCGCTTCAAATGTGAGAATGGGGCTTTGCTGGATCCGATAAAGACAGATGGCAGCCAAGGCTCTTGTGCGAACCTCCACCTCTGCTCTGAGGGCAGGCGGTGCCAACATTTTTCCAAGAACCAAAATAGGCCAAGCGGTGTGCGACATTTTGTGTGATGCCTCGTTGAAAGTGATGTCTGATTGAAACACCTGAAAATTCAATTAACCCCCGTAAACGGCTGAACAAATGCAAATTGGTACGCAATATCATGGGATAGGTGTCGTCTAGGTATTCGTAAACCTGTATTCGAGCAAAAGCCAATGCTGACCGTACAGGAGTCAAGTTTGGCGCTTGCCTGTGTTTTTGACTGAGACGAGTATCGGAAACAAAGTCCCATAATCTACGAACAGCCCAATTTGGCTTATCACAAATCTGACTCACCACTGCTCACAATCTGGTTAATTAAATCCCGCAGATCATCGTCAAAGTTTGTTCCATCTTTGAACCAAAAAGACGCTGAATATCGTGGACAACAACGCCAGTCCCAAAACAAGCTTCAACCACCAAGGAGAATACCGAAACTCCACATGCGCATCTCCTTGATCCAATGGAATGGCAGAGAGAGTCCAATTCGCACGCTGAATGGGCTTAGCGGCGCCATTGACTTTGGCCGTCCAACCAGGGTACCAAGATTCTCGAATCACAAGAAATCCTTTTTTGGATGGTTTCAAGTGGACATTAAAACTTTGAGTCCCCAGAAACTCGACCTCGGGCTCGATGTATTCCAAAGGACCGTCACATTGCACAATAGAAGGTCCCGTTTCAAGCATGACCCACTCACGAGGCTTAAGAGATTCGAGCATTTCCCACGGTGATTCTGTGGTTTGTCCACAGGAGAGAAACCAAGCAAATGGCAAATGATCGAGGTTCTCATATACAGATACAGCTGTACCACCAATGAGGGGATATGATGTAAGTTGTTCGGTTGACATCAAGTATCTGACTCCAATCATATCGACCAATTCCGGAAACGCACTCAAAGCAATAAGTGCGTCTTGTCCTTGTGCACCAAGGCCCATCCCTAATTTCGTCAGAAGGGCTTCGTGACGAACCAATCTAAGCGGAGATGGAACCATGACATCTTCAAAGCCATGGAGCATCCCAAGATTACTCGACAACAAGAGTCCATCAAGCTCTGGAGCTTGGTGTCGAAGAACAGTGGCTATTCGATCTTTTGGTTCAAGCCCGTTTTGTTCAATGAGATCTTTGCTCTCACTCTCAGAAGACCACATCGGATTGGCCTCTCGAGACTGATAATCTGAACCAAACCAGTGCAATTCGGCAAAGAGAATCACAGCAATCAGGAGGCTACGCCGTTTGCTTTTTTTGAGGCGCAGCACCAAGGCGAACATTGCCATTGTCAAAAGTCCAGCCCAATGAGTCACAGGCGAAAGTGCCTGACTCATGCCGTTGGTGATTTGATTGCTCCTCAATATGGGATCTATCTTATCAATTGGAGGGAGTGCTGCCAATACTTCTGGAGAAATATTGGGAATGGGAAGCGGCTCACGGGCTTGGTACCTTTCTCTCAACCACTCACCAACTGTGTCTGAATACATGTCCCAAACGGTGCCAGAAAGAAACAGAAAGACAATCAATGACAACACAATACAAAAGAGCCAACGGCTCACAATACGACCCAAAACTTCATCCGATGTGATGCGGTCATATCCGTAGGCGGCCATGATGGAAAGCCCCAAGACCAATCCAATCGAAAACCGAACAGGAAATCGCAACACATTGAAGGGCGGAACCCAGTGCACCAGCCACCAAACCGGAGAGGTGTCACCAAGCATCATCAAAAGAGAAAAGAGCACCAACAACAACCATTTCTTTCTGCGATAACCCAAGAAAGCACAGACCAAAACAGGCGCACCCACATAGGTGCACATTTCCCAGAAGTTTACTCCAGCTCCCCAGTACAGCGGACCACGGTGCCAATAGGATACCGCAATGTCTGAAGGCCGTTCATAACCAAAAAAATAGGGCAGTACAATGGAGACCGTTTCTATCAAGGGCATAGAACCCACTGCGGCATCGGCTGTATTCAACCCCCCATCACGGAGAGAAAACTGGCTTAATTCCAACGCAGACACCCACTGAGGACTCGTGATTCCAGCTGCCAGTAGAGCTGAACCAAACACAAAATACATACGGCGCCACTGGCCCCAATCTGAAATCAAAGACAAACTGCCAACGATTATCCAACCCAAGACTGCTGCTTGTGGATGACCAGCAACCACCATCGCACTTAAACTCACCACCAACCAACCATATCGTCCGTTCCAATAAGCCCACAGAGCCCATGGTAGCCAAGACCAAGCTGTAAACATTCCCAAATACAGCATATGGGTGCTCATCAACCCCCCAAATGCGAAGCCAAACGCAGCCAACACACTGGCTTCTTCTGACAACCGGAGTCCTCTGACGAAGTATTTCATCCCAAACAGGGCCAAAGACAAGTGACCCAAAATACTTAGATTAAGGGCCCAACTGGGATCAAAAATCATAAACAAAAACATCGTTGGGGGGTAAAAGACCCCCGTTTGAGCCTCTGCGGCCAGAGGAAAACCCAAGCCAATTGGTGCCCAAAGGGGAATCTCACCTTTTAGCCATTCTTGAGCAGCCCATGCTCTCCAGGGCAGGTGATGATGTCTGAGGTCATGATGGTCGTAAAATGACATTCCAAGCCAGGCATCTGGTGCCCACATCAACAAGGCAAGAATACAAAGCCAAAATGTCCAGTGTATCTGTTTATTCGACATAACCAAGCGAACGCAATGCTTCGATTTCAGCGCCATTTACCTTCGGAGCCAATGCAGGTACATCAGATCGATTTTGAGCGGTGATTTGCTTAAGCTGTTGAAAAATCTCAGGTTGCAGTTCGGCGATGTTCAGGGTCTCGTTTGAATCTTCACTTAAGCTGAATAACCAATGTTTTTGCCGATCGGGTTCATGAATGTATTTGAACGATTTTCCTGTATTCTCAGTCTTACTGCGATAGCCGAACAAGTTACCAAGTTCAATGCCTGCACGGTCCCGACCCAAAAGAAAGACACCATAGCCTTTAAATGTGTCGTCGCCGATAAACTTGATGACATCCATACTGTGAGTATTGTTGACAAATGGAAAGCCAGCTTGCCCAATAATGGTGTTGTACAAATCCATCAAACGCACAGGTTGTTCTACTACGCCTTGCTTTTTATCTCCTTTGATTGGGATAACAATCAAGGGGACTTGAATGGCAGGCTCAAACAGACTGAGGTGATGAAACATAATGCTGTGTTCACCAAGCATTTCACCATGGTCAGCCGTGATGACAACAAGGGTATCTCTGTCCACAGGACGGTTGCGTACTTTTCGAACCAACTCACCCACTTGCTGATCAATGTATGCCACTTCTTCTTGATAAAGGCGACGAAGCTGACTTTGAAGCGTTTCTGTGTAATCAACGCTGTCCTCATTTTCGAGTATGTGCCGGTGATCAATGACGGGATGGCCAGGAAGACCATTTTCATTAAAACCACTCAAACCATGTGGTTCATAAGGTGCATGGGGCTCAAATAAGTGAACCCAAAGAAAGGCGGGTCGCTCAGAATATGTGTTTAGCCAATGAGTCGCACGGGCAATGGTTTGTTCAGCGGGGCGCTCTAATAACCACGGAAACCACGCAGGAGATCCATAGCGCATCAATCCACGCAAACCATAACGAATCAGTTGGAGTTCACTGGCACCATCAAGATAAGGCATAAACTGGTCATCATACAGCTGAAACCCACGGTCTAAGCCCCCTTTTGAGTCGAGCGCATAGCTCGAGACAAATGCAGCAGTACCATACCCTTCTGATTCAAAAAACTGAGCAAGCGTTGTGTATCGATTACCAGCCAGTGGATGACCATTCGACAAGACCTGAGCCATTGCAGGATGTCGCCCTGTCATGATGGCGGCATGGGCAGGTAAAGTTTCTGGGATTGGGGTTACGGCATCCCAAAAAAGGAGGCCTTCATTGGCCAATGCATCAATTTCCGGTGTTTGGACTGGCGCCTCACTGGGGTCGGTGTGATAGGCGGAAATATGATCCCGACGAAGGGTATCAATGGTAATCAACAAAATATCTGGGTCACTTTGGATGGCATTGGCGGTTCCGTAAGTTCGATTGACACCAAGAAAGATTCCGATTGCACTCAACAAGAGTGACAGACGCACACTCAGCTTCTTCCAACTGTAACGGGTACCCTCTTCTTGATATTCTTTACGCAACCAATAGCCAGCATTGGTCCAAGTGAAACCCGCAAAGATGAAAGTAAAAGAAGACAGTACCAACGCTTGAGGAAGCAAACCATCTGTATAAGCCCGAAAAGCAATGGGTAAAATCATCCAACAAGAAAGTATCCATACACACAGTGTCAGACCTCTGGTTTCCAAAGTTGTGTAATGTGCATTGGCTGAAGGTATGGCTGACAATAAAATGGCACAAAACTGACCAACCAACAAAGCTAGAATGGCATTCAGGCCAAGCGCAACAACAGCAAGAAGCACCATTTGTCCCAAAGAAAGGGCAAGCGCCATGGTCTGTCCCACATAAATGAGCTCGACTGCGCCCATCAGCAAGCCAATCCCAACAGAAAATTGTCCCACACGAAGCTCTGTCACTTACTGCCTTCCTTGTACTGACATAGATTATTCAATATAGCCGAGGGCTTCAAGTGCGTCTTGCGTTTGAGCATCGAGCTTCGGCGCCTTTACCTCGCTCGCTTGCTCGGCCTCTTCAATCGCAGTTAATAGTCTAATGGGACATGCACTGCCAGAGAGTGCATTTTGCTCTTTGGGATCATTATTGAACTGATAACAACGAAGCGATTCCGGCAATTTGATTAATTTATTCGCATCGCTCCGTGCTGAAATAGAAAGGGGTGGCTGGTCGACAAATCGAGCTGCAACAGTGGTCGACAGTTGGATCCGTTCTGGACAGGACTCTGCACTTATCACATCCTGCAACGCCACACCTGAACGCAATGGGTGATCGTCACGGCCAAGAAATCGAACGATTGTACTGGGAATATCCATGGAAGAAACCAAACATTTGCTAACGCTTGCCTCAAGACCTGGTGCAGCCACAACAAGCGGTATTCGAAGTGAGGGATCAAACAAATTGTCCCCGTGTTCAAAATAATAGCCATGCTCAGTCAGAGATTCACCGTGATCGGCTGTCAAAATGATGATGCTGTCCTCTGACAGCGAATCAAGAAATGGCCCCAGCAAGAAATCCACATACTGGACCTCTGCATGATAGGCATCGATAAGCCATTGCGTATCCGTGATTTCACGATGTGGCGGAGGCCAATACGCTGGAAGTTTAAGTTTTGCTCCATCGGTTGGCGGATCAAACGGATGATTGGGTGCCTCGTAAGGCGCATGCGGATCAAAGAGATGAAGAAAAAGAAACACAGGCTGGCCATCATGATTTTGGTGCCAGCGCATGGCACGGTCCACGGCTGTTTTACCTCGGCGTTCTCGCAAGGTATGTGCTGGAAGCACGAGTTGGTCCCATGCTTGAACAATGTGGAGGCGGTGAAGACCCATCCAATCACCAAAATCATCATCGTAAACATCGAAATAGTTGGACCAGCCATAGCGGGCATGCAAAGGGAAGCCTGAGACAAAAGCAGCGGTTTGATAACCCATACTTCGGAGGGAATGAGTCACAAACAGCGGCTGATTTTCAAGAAAGGTTCCATTTGAAGCGACCCCTGTTTGAAGGGTCGTTTGGCCGGTCAGCATGGACAGATGTGCCGGCTCAGTTAGAGGCGCCGTTGAAATGGCTTCCGTGAAACGCACACCACGGTTGGCCAAGGCATCAATATTAGGTGTTGGATAACCTCCACCATAGACACTCAACGCATCAGGACGTGTCGTGTCCAGCGAAATCAATACAATATCGGGGAGCGTAGAAGATATAGCCGCTGACTTTTCTAATCCCTTTATTGGCAAGACCATCGAAGCAAGCAGTCCGATTGCCCACAAGAACCTCTCACACAAGATCAACCACCCTGACAACAAAAATCCCAACGCAAGGGCCGTAACCAGAAGAATAAAAGAAACTCCCCACAGTCGAGGGTCACTCATATA
>JAYYJC010000064.1:0-2601 GCA_036146655.1 Myxococcota bacterium
TGTTGAGCATTAATCACCATCGCATTGAGTATCCCAAGATGCCAACGGATAAGAACTCTGGCCAAAGCATTTCTCCTTCCGTAGTGATTACTCTTGAACAGCCGAATCCCTTACGGCCGCAAGAGTAATATGTCTCACATCGACATCATTTGCGAAAACATTGTTATCGAAGAAACACTCATCGAAACCTTTCTTAAGGCAGCCATAGAAATTCTCAATCTTGGGGATATTGAGGTGAGCATTGTCTTGTGTGATGACTCATTCATTCATCCTCTTAACCGTGAATACAGAGGCAAAGATCAACCAACCGATGTTCTGTCCTTTGCACAAAGAGAAGGGGATTTTGCGGATCCCAATGATCCGATGCTTGGGGATATTATTGTGTCGCTTGAGCGCGCTGCAGAGCAAGCAAAATCACGCAAACACCCCTTTAGCCAAGAACTTTCTCTACTCCTTGTTCATGGCCTGCTGCATCTGCTCGGATACGACCACATCGAAGACGATGATGCAGAAATAATGGAGGCTTTGGAAAAGGAGTTGCTTGCGAAAATTGAATTGGATTGGCCACATCAATTCGGTTATCGAAAGGCTCATTAACGGGAGAAGATCATGAGCGACAACTACCACGAACTTCACAAAGCACTATCGGCTCGGGTTGAGGCCCTTCGGGGGCATCTTTGACCTAGAGGTCATTCTTGAGCGAATCCAAGAACTGGACTCCATGGCTTCATTTCCTGAATTCTGGGCAGATCAAGAACGCTCAACCAGAATACTTAGAGAGAAAGCAGGTCTTGAAAAGTCTTGTGCCGATATGAATGCTCTTACTGAAGGGTTGGAAGACGCCGAAGTTCTTTACGAACTTTCAGAAGACGGCAGTGACCCCGAAACACTCGCTGAGGCGATGCAGACATTAAAGCACATAGAGTCTGCTGTTGAAGACGCTGAAAATAAACGGCTGCTCAGTGAGCCTCATGACCAAAACAGTGCCATTCTTGACATCAACTCTGGCGCTGGAGGAACAGACGCCTCAGACTGGGCTGAAATCTTGATGCGAATGTATCTTCAATGGGCAAAAAATATGGGGTACAAAACAAGTATCCTTGCCATTCAAGGTCATGACGAGGCAGGAATAAAAAGCTGCTCGATTGAGGTTCAAGGTGATTTTGCCTATGGATATTTGCAATCTGAAATTGGCGTACACCGGCTTGTGCGGATTTCTCCCTTTGACTCCGCAGGACAACGGCACACTGCGTTTGCCTCCGTGTCAGCTGTACCAGACATTAATGACGACATTGAAATTGAAATCAATGAGTCTGAACTTCGAATAGATACATTCCGAGCGTCTGGCGCTGGGGGGCAACATGTGAACACCACAGATTCTGCGGTTCGAGTCACACATCTGCCCAGTGGACTGGTGGTTTCATGCCAAAATGAGCGGTCCCAACATAAAAATAAGGCCCGAGCCATGAAACTGTTGCGCGCCAAAATGTATCAGAAAGAATTAGACAAACGAATGGAAGCCGCCTCTGAGGCAAATGCCAAAAAGATGCGCATAGAGTGGGGTTCTCAAATTAGGTCATATGTTTTTCATCCATATAAACTGGTGAAAGACAATCGAACTGGGATACAAACATCCAATGTTGATAAGTTTTTAAATGGAGACTTGCTTGACTTCATGAATGGTTGGCTGGCATACCGTGCCAACTTCGGTAAAGAGGAGGCCGAATGATCATTTCTTTTGCACTATTAAGTGCTTGCACTGACATCAAAGATTCAGGAGAAGATGCACTTGTTCCAATGTTGACAGGGACAATCGCACCAGACACACCGGCTCCGTCTGGAGAAGCTGTCTCAGGAGAGTTTTTCGGTTACCGTGCCTTTTCATTCTTAGTTGGAGAAAAGTTTGTCAGCTACATCTCTTCGAACCCAAATGCCACATGTTCCAATGTGGTTTCATACCTCAACATTAATGGTGACCCGTATGATCCTGTCAATGTCCTTCAGCCAGGTGGATGCAACATGTACATCGAGGTAGAGGGGTTTACGGAAACAGGTTTTTCTGCGAGCGATGACATCACACAGAGTGCATCTTCGGCCATTGCTTGTGCAATGGGAGAAGGCACATTTGAAATGGCGACTTTTGACTCCGACGATACGGATTACTTTTGGGTGGCTCCCGATGGCGGTCCAGGTGCTTGGTGGCAAGGTGTCCCACAAGTGTTCTCTTGGGATTTTTCGGAGAGTGCGGACGGCCATTCCCTTGAGATTTCAATGCGCTCTTACACGGGTTCTTTTATATACGAAGAGTTTGCCAGCAATCCTGCCAGTGGTACTGTCTCAGGCACTGTAGAATCTGAATTGTGTGAAGGTCTTGCCAGCACAGGTGTCTTTTAGAGGTGACTGAGTTTCGTCATCGCAGAGTGGTTCGCTTTGGAGAGTGTGATCCAGCAGGAGTAGTGTACTACCCTGTCTTCTTCTCATGGTTTCACGAGGCCATGGAAGCTTGGTTTGAGCAGGCGCTTAACCGACCTTATGCGCAGGTGATAAAGACGGTTGGGTTTCCTGCTGTGAAGACAGAAGCTGCTTTCAAGAGACCCTGTC
>JAYYJC010000065.1:0-6871 GCA_036146655.1 Myxococcota bacterium
CTTGATGGTTGTGTGGGTGGCTGGAGAAGAATCAACAGCTGATGTGACATTTAGTTCGACCGACCAAGGCCTGATTGAGGATTTTTGGAACAATGGTGGCGCACTCTGGGTCAGTGGTGCTGAAATTTTATGGGATTTAGATGAAAAGGGAACCTCGGAGGACCGCGCGTTTTCAGAAACGGTATTGGGTGCGTTAATGGAATCTGATGACGCCAATACGGAGCTGGCATTCGGTGTGGGCTTACTAGATGGGCTATCATTTGATTTTTCAGTGGCTTCTGGAGGTGCCTATCATGTGGAATATCCAGATGTCCTAAACACCACACGGTTGCCGATTGCAGAATACAGTACAGGCGGTATCGCAGCAGCGATGGGAGAACAAGTGGCTCTATGGGGCTTTCCTTTTGAATGCATTTCAGATCACTCTATGCGGGTGGAAGCCGCAAGGTTGATGTTGCAAGTGTTATTGGATGGGTATGAAATACCTGATGTGGTTGATGAACCCTCTGCAGAGCCTTCAACAGAGCCCTCCAGTGAGCCGTCGATTGAAAGTGATGACACGGCATCGACTGAACAGGACATGAACACTGACGCTGTTGCCAAGGAAGGCTGTGGTGGATGCCAAACAGGTTCGCTTCCTGAGGCCGCATTTGCCTTTGGTCTTGCTGTCATACTATTGCGACGGAGACGCAATGACGCAAAAGAGCTCTAGCGCCAATGGTATCCGTAATGGACCCATCGCACTTGTGGTGAGCATTTTATTTACCCTTGTCATGTACTACGGGCCAACGCCTGATTTTATTTATCGGCCATTGATTTTACTTTCAACATTGGCACATGAACTGGGTCATGGGCTTTCAGCTGCACTTATCGGGGCTGAATTTGACTCATTTCAAATATACAAAGATGGGTCAGGTGTTGCCATTTGGAAAGGCTCAGTCGGTAATCTGGGTCGGGCATTTATCTCTGCGGGCGGATTGGTAGGACCAGCGGTAGTTGCAGGCATCTTGTTTGCCGCAGCGCGCAGGCCCCGAAGTGCGAAACTCATGCTTTGGTTTTTTTCGGCAGCACTGACCATATTGCTCATATTGGTGGTCCGAAACCTCTTTGGGATTGGTTTTGTGGCGTGTGTGGCCTTCATCACTGCCATTGTGGCAACAAAGGGTTCTGAAGGATTTTGTCAATGGTACTGTAGCTTCATTGGAGCCCAATTGGGACTAAGTGTCTTTAGCCGTGCAGATTATCTATTTACGGATGTGGCACAAACAGAACTTGGGCCCATGCCATCAGATGTGGCGCAAATCTCTGAAGCGCTTTTTTTTCCATACTGGTTTTGGGGTGGTTGCTGTGGTCTATTGTCGGTGGCCATACTCTTATTTGGCCTCATCGTGGCCTTTAGAGAGTAGTACGGGCTAAATTAGATTGGACAGCAGATTAAGCAACTCGGCTTCTTTGGAGTCAAAATCACCGTCAACCATTGAAATGGCTTTTGCTGCAGCAATTATGGTTTCCTTCAGATGAGGAGAGATGCTAAATGGGTCAATCTCTTCTGGTCTGGGAGGGTGTTTGATCCACGATTTCACACTGTTTTTTTCATTTTCAGACAACTCAAGAACAATAGAAAATTGTTCGATAAAATGCTTTTCTGCGGAGACAACCTTTAAGTCTGCCCAAGCAAAGGCACAGATGAATCGCATAATTTGCAGTTTTTCATCTGAATTAAGTGATGTATTCATAAGAGTTCCTTTTTAGAAATCTTATGTCAAACCAAGCACTTCTTGCAGAACATTTGATGCATATCGCACTTTTCCCCCTATAAATGTGGCTTCAACAGATGTTATTTCGCGGTTGAAGAGGATTTGGTCCAGTAGATTTTTAAAATCTGAATGGGATGGTCGGCGCAAAAGAATAAAATCGGCTTGACCCTTGGCTTGCAATGAATGGCCAAAACCCAGTTCTGCATAACCTCCAGCGGTGGCATGATACAGTAACTGTTCAGCATAGACAGGATGACCACAGATTAAACTGGCATCGTAGCTGCGACTGGTGGTTAGCCGAAGAGAAAAGGAGCGGCCTGCGCCCACATCAGTACCCATTGTTATCCGAGCTCCCGAGGATGTGGCATTCGCAAGTGGCATGCAACCAGACCCCAGAAAGAAATTGCTGTCAGCACAGTGTGCAACAACTGACTTGGCATCAATGAGCCGCTTCCATTCGTTGTCACTGAGATGAATGCAGTGCGCAAAAATGCTTCGCTCGTGTAGCAGCCCAAAGTCTTCATAAATTCCAAGATAGTCCTTAGATTTTGGATAGAGTTCCGCTGCAAACTGAACCTCATCTGTATTTTCAGAGAGATGGGTTTGCATCCAGAGCTGATGCGTTGCAGAAAGCTGACCCGCCAAATCGAGTAGCGGTTCGCTACAGGCAATTGCAAACCGAGGCGTGATTGCGTACTGAAGCTGACCGAAGTTGTGTTGGTGCCATTTTTCAATCAAGTGTTCCGTGTGGTCTTTGGTGTACTGTATGTCTCTACACAGGTTTTCTGGGGCATTTCTGTCCATTAATGTCATTCCGACGATGGCCTTAATTCCTGTATGAGACAAGGTGTCGCACAATTCGTCTGTGGATTGAAAATGAGAGGAACTGTATATTCCGGCGGCAACTGTTCCATGTCTCAGCAAGGCGTTGCAAAACTGGTTTGCCACAGCAGAGGCATAGTTGCGGTCTTCAAACCGAGACTCTTCAGGAAAGACAGATGCATTTAGCCATGGCAATAGTGCACCCGAAGCCGACCCAATAATTCGGGTTTGAGGGAAGTGAATGTGAGAATCAACAAAGCCTGGCATTGCAAGATGGTCGGGCAGATGGATGTCTGATACTGATGCGAGACTTGCCGGCTCAATTTTTTCAATTTGGTTGTCAGAAATATGAATAATGGCGTCCTCAAACCAATCGAACTTCATTTCATCTGGTTGAGGACTAAGTACGCTACAGCGTATTCGCAACTTCATTAGTATGCAATGCCTCTCATTCGATGATGTGGGGGGATTTGAACACTTTGTTCAACGGCATTTCGCCACAGATACGCATCAATTTGTACATAAGTCAATTTCGGGAATTGTTCTTTAAGAATGTTCATCAACTCGTATGCAGTGATTTGTGTGGCTATTCTGATCTCAACTTCTTCTGGTGTGCCATATTCAAGCGGTTCAAGTTCGATGATCTTGCGTTGAAGCTCTGAATGGTAGCGAAGCACTCCTGCAGCATATAAAAACTGAGGCAGACGGTAATCCGAAAAGCATGGGTTGGCTTCTGGATCCACAATGCACCGTGTGGGGTCTTATAAAAATCGACCGTATATCATTCCACTGACCAGCCAAGCGCGTTTTGCAAAGTTTAGGGTTGTGTCTTGAAACTCAATGGTGTCTTTCCAAAAGTCTGTATGCCCATTGAGCAAAGCAGTGATTTCAGTTGCGGATTGATGGCATGCGTTAAGGATGCCAATCGCCCCCCCATAATGGGCAAACAAATAGCCGAGTTCTTGCAAGGCAGCGACTCGCTCACTGAGCATCGGCAATGGGTGAAATCCCTCAGCAGGATATAAAATGGTTTTCAAATCTGATTCATCAATTTGTTTTAGCCAATCTGGTTGATCCAGCGGAGAACCATGCTCTAAAGCCGCACCTAGAGCAGCCATGACCCCAAATGCAGGATCTGTTTCACCAAAGACCTTGCCTCTGACCTGGGTGGCCCAAGGGCGCTCAGACCAATATGAAAAATTGATGGCATTGAATATGAAAATCCAGCTAAGTGTCTTTTCTGGATCGGCTTTGATGCACCACGGCTCTGTCCATGTGGGCAGCAATAAGTCCTCAGCTTTAATTCCAGAAGCCAGTCGCTGAAGTTGTGGAATATCGATTGCGACATGGTTCAGAGAAGTGTATAAAGAGCGGCATTTTTCAACAAGCATAATGGTTGACCTTACTTATGAAAAAAAGTGGAATGCTTTGTAGGGATACGGTAAGAGTACCCATGGGAGAATAACATGTCATCATTTATCGCAGTAGAAGGTCTTATTGGGGTAGGCAAAACTTCACTTTGTCGACTTCTGGAGAAGCGTTTAGACGCCGATCTTATTCTTGAGCCAGCCGATGATAATCCTTTTTTGTCTAATTTTTATTCAGACCCTGATCGTTTTGCATTCCCCACGCAGATGTTTTATCTGGCCACTCGCTGCAAGCAGCAGAGTCGTCTTTTACAACCATCCTTGTTCTCAAAAATCTTTGTCTCTGACTACCTTTTTGAAAAGGATCGTATTTTTGCCAAAATGACATTGCTTGGCGAAGAGCTCGAGCTTTATGATCGCTTTGCGTCCTTGCTTCAACAAGCTGTCGCTGTACCCGATTTTATTCTCTTCTTAGATGCGCCGACTGAAGTCATCATGAGCCGAATCAAGCGCAGGGGCATTGAAGCAGAACAGGCCATACAAGAAAGCTACATCGATGATCTTAGGCAGCGTTACTTTGAGCTTTGGAGAAACTACGACAAAGCGCCCATATATGTTCTTGATACCACAAGCATTGATTATATCGATGATCCGAATGCGCAGGACCTGATGATTGACATTGTCAAAGGCTGGCTAAATGGGGAGCCTCATCCATCTGCACCACAAGCGTTTACCGGTGAAATGCATCATCAAATGAGCATCTTCGATGCGCTGGTTATGGATGGCATTTCGAAGTAGTGTTCGAAACACTTGACTAGACCTCATATTTATCCATTGGAATAAAGAAACGAACCATTATTTTCGATTGTGACTCAAGCACAAATGCATGTTTAAGTCTTTCATAGATCAATCAATCTAGTCAGCGCTCAGATTTTTGTTTCTGTATGACTGATTGGTCACTTCTAAGCGAAACAACTGTAAATCTGTTAGGTAAAGGCAGCCCAATCCTGTTTTATAGGACAACCGATGAACATATTGACAGCACATAGAACCCCACTTCAGATGAGTGGGTTTCTTTGTTTCATTATTTTAAATCAGGACTTTTAATGGTTGCCAATCACAAATGAAACTTGAAATTACGCGCACCTGCCCTGGTTTTTTTCCGCATTATTTTGATGGTGCTTGGCTTATTGCGTCGCGTCGAAACGGATTGTATCGGACCAATAATATGGGTCAATCGTGGGAGCGCATTGGTCGTTTTTATTCTGGTTGGCGACGGGCCCTTACCTATATTCGACTCATCGAACGCATTTCAAACTGTGCCGTTTCTGATGTCATTCCTTTTGGAGAAGGCCAACTCTTTGCGATAACCGGTAACCGACAACGGTGGCAGGAAAAGGGGAACTTTACATTTCAAACAGTGAACAACAGCCCAATCGGCCATCGCCCATTTCGTCGAAATCTACTTCGTGGATGTGATGGTTCACTATTTGTGGCCGAGTATGTTGATAATTTCGGAGAAGACCGAGGAGATAACCAGAGAGAACCTGTTTATATTTACAGATGCGAAGACATTAAAAAAGGAATTTGGCATCCCGTTTATCAATTTGATAAAGCAAGTATTCGACATATACACGCATTAATTCATGATGAAATAATAAAAAACCGAAGTTGGGTCTGCACCGGAGACGCAGATGACGAAAGTTTTATTTATTACTCGGATGATGAATTTCAAACATTGACTCTCTTTGCTGCAGATGGTCAGAACACCAGAACCTGTGATTTGTTGTTCACCGAAGATTTTGTGTATTGGGGGGTTGATTCACCGCTTAAACAAAGTGGAATCATCCGAAAAAGCAGGGATGGAGCTCGGACTGACTGGCTATGTGATGTCCCTTGTCCGGTCTATTTTGGCGCAACCAATGCAAATGGACACCTTTTTTTTACCACCTGCGTGGAACCTGGACCATCTGTGACCAGTTCACATACAGAACTGTATGCATCTGTCGATGGAGAGTCATTCTCCTCCGTCTTTTCACTTCGAGCAGATTTTATGCCTCAGTACTCGATGTTTCATCTACCAAAAGGACAAGCGCCAGATAATACAGTCGTATTTTATGCACGAGCGACACTGCGCAGTGAAAACACACTTTTTGTGGGTCAGTTGCGGCCCTAAATCTTAATTCAAAATTAAACATTACCTTTCAAACGAGACACATGTATGCCTTTGCGAAGCTTTTTGAAGCAGCCCATCCATCAGTTGTTCTTTGATTATATTCCTATGGTTGGAGCTGACGATGCCACGCACCTCCAGCAGACTTTTCTCCAGTTGAGGAAATATAGCACTGCAGATTGTCTTGCCATTCACAGCTATTTTCCTTGGGGCCAGGCGAGACGACGATACAATACCAAAGGAGCGGCCTATCTGTTAAAAATGGCTGAACAGTACCCTGAACAGCTTGAAGGGATTGCCCCTCCACTGAGGGCACACATTGAAACAACTCTCAATCCGTCACACTTATCGGCAGGCGATCTGTTCGATATGTTGCAAACCCTTCCGCAATTTCCGGATGCCATTGACGGCTGGTTACCTCAGCTCAAAAGTGACCTTGACCGTGAAGATCTGAGATTGTTTGAGCGCATATGGATAGCTAACTTCGTGCATGCTCAGCAGCCTGATGTCGCGAGACATGCAGTGAATCGCTATACCAACTTTAAGCTCAAAGACTTACTGCAGGGGAATGCATTTAAAAAAGTGACAACAACTCATGAACTTGGCTACACCCTCATTGCACTGACTCAAAGTCCCTGTTCGCTCAATGATTTTCACCTCAGTGTGCACAGTGTTTTTGAACGGCTGCATCGCATTTTTGTGTCAAAAAAATATCTTCCATCTACTATACGCGGTCGAGCGAAAGAAATCTG
>JAYYJC010000066.1:0-6724 GCA_036146655.1 Myxococcota bacterium
GGACCCAGTTGACCTTCTGAAAGCAAAAAGTCCCGTACTTCTGAAAGCAGATTCTCCACATCTTCAGGCCCAGTTGGATCAACCGGGTCTGCCACAAGTGCCAACAACTCAACCACAAGTTTGACCGTATCTTGAGGCAATCCCTTTGAACTTGACCCCACATGGACCTCTTCATGATCCTCAACGGTAAGTTGCCTGTACACAAGTTCGCCACGCCGTGTGAATTTGGGCATCGGCATATCCCAGTCCATTGGCACCCGAATTCGAGACTCCTCTCGGCGTGCATCTCGTACCCTTCTGGCAGCAGCAGCGTTGGGATCATCTCCACAATAAGTTTCATCGTCTGGAACAAACCCCTCCACTGCTGCCACCTCAATGTTTTTGAAACCTGCCTTGAGCAGTAGGGTCACAATATCGTCCTCTTGTTGCCGTACACCCGTAAAGCGAATGGACAGGATCTCAAGGAGGCGGAGCAACTCCTCCCAATCAACCTCTGGAGAAACGGTAATTCGGCGTACACCGTCACGGAACATCCGAAACGCCAATGAGCGTTCTCTGTTGCGCTCTAAATAAACAACTTCACGGTCAAGAACCAACTCAAATGGCCTGACTTCCAAAGAGAGCTTACCGTGGGTGCGAAGGGCATGATAAGACAACTGACGGTAATCCTCTAAAAATCCTCGGATGGCATCATTGCGGGGGTCATAAATTAAGAAACTCCGAGCGGCTCTTGAGAGAGCTCTCAACATTTCGTTGGTGGCTTGTCCTGCAGGCGTTCCCCCCAATGCAATTTCGTCTTGGAGTTCATCAAAGTTCTCGTCGTTTTCCTCTCCCTCATCAGTGAGCGTTGGTTCAATTGGATTGTCTTCTTCTGAACTTGATGACATTAAAAAAACTCCTAAATCGACATTGACCATGACCAATGATTACATTGTAAAAAAAAATGTCTTCAGAATGCAAGCCTCTTTCTTGCCTTGGGCTATGATAGTATCAATTGAAGGTGGATTACAATCATGCATGCTGCTCTCCCTCGCATTTTAAGTGTGGGGACCTCTGTCCCCCCAAATCGCTATACCCAGCAAGACATCATTGATCGATTTCGAGTCGCAAACCCAACGGTGCGCAAAATATTTTCAGCTTCTCACATCGAAGGCCGTCACCTCTATTTGCCTGAACCCGATGAATCCGGCGTGCCACATGAGAGTCAGGCGCAGCTGCTTGCAAAACATCGAAAGGGGGCACTGGAACTCGGTAAACAAGCCATTTCTCGATGTTTGGAATCCACCGATTATGGCCCCGAAGACATTGACATGCTTTGCTGTATTTCATCGTCCGGTTTTATGTTGCCAGGGCTCACCGCCATGTTCATTAAGCATTTGGGGTTTCGCACAGACTGTCATCGAATGGATTTGGTTGGGATGGGCTGTAACGCTGGACTAAATGGCTTAAACCCGGTTACTTCTTGGGTCAAAGCCAATCCCGGACGGCTGGCCATGATGATTTGCTGCGAAGTAAACTCTGCGCTTTATATTTACGACGACAGCATTGGTACCGGAGTAGTAAACAGCCTATTTGGAGATGGCTGCGCAGCCATTATGATGCGTGCAGATCACCAAGATGATCGACAGCTTGCACCAGCTGTTCTCTCTTTTGCATCTCACATCATTCCAGAAACTTGGCGAGCAATGAGCTATCACTGGGACGAAAACCACGGA
Source organism: Myxococcota bacterium (assembly GCA_036146655.1). Taxonomy (GTDB): domain Bacteria; phylum Myxococcota_A; class UBA796; order UBA796; family UBA796; genus JAYYJC01. The sequence continues at coordinate 1,716 of JAYYJC010000066.1, forward strand.
AAGTTCTCATTCAATCTAGCAAGGGATGTGCCCTATGTCTTGGGCTCTCATGCCCATAAGCCTGTTGCCAAATTGTTGAAACCCTTTGGTCTAAAAAAGAGAGACATCTCACATTGGATCATTCATTCTGGCGGAAAAAAAGTCATTGACGCCATTAAATATACCGTCGGAATAACGGCACACGCTGTCCGACACACAACCCACTGCTTGAAGCGGTACGGCAACCTTGGAAGTGGTTCTTTTTTGTTTGCCTACCAACGGATGCTCGGCGAACGCTGCGCACAGCGGGGGGATTATGGTGTCATGATGACCATGGGACCAGGTTCAACCATCGAAACAGCTCTTTTAAGGTGGTAACACATGAGCACATCTAAAATCCAAGTTCAAACCGCTGGTGAAATCACAACCATTACACTATTGCACGATCAAAGCGACATGCAATTGGTCAGAGAACTCACAAAAGCCCTTCATCAAATTGAAGACGACACCGCTTGTTCGGTGGTGGTCTTCCGTGGCAGCAATGGGCATTTCAACCGAGGAATCAACTTTGCTGAGTTTAAACCGGATACACCTATGGACATCCACGGCTTCAACAAATGGGAAAAACTGCTGGTACAAATCGAGCGGCTTCCAATGGTCACGGTTTCTTTGCTCGAGGGTGCGGTCATTGGGGGTGGGTTTCAACTGGCGTTGGCCACTGACCATAGAATTGCATCACCCACTGCTCACTTTCAATTTCCGGAAGTCAAGCAGGGATTTTTACCCGGCATGGGTTTATATCGACTGGCCAAATATGTCGGGCTGGGTCACGCCAAGCAAATTGTACTTCAAACCAAGTCGATCGCAGCCAATGAAGCCCAATCGCTGGGGATTGTAGACTCAATTTCTGAAGATTTAAATGCCGCACTGTCTGAAGCAGTGGAGTCATTTAAACCCATTCATCCAACAGCCATTCAACTCGCACGCCGATTGTTAAACGAATCTTACCACGATTCTTTTGAAGATGCCCTTGGACACTTCTTAGCCGCACAGCATCGAGCCATTTCGCAGACGGCATTTCTTGACACACTGAAAAAATAATCATGCCCAAACCATTCGAGGTTAATCCGAAAGTCATGCAAGCGATTCGCCCCATGACAGCCGATGATGTGGCCCGAATTGCACATTTACATGCTGCAGCAATGGGCACGAGTTTGTGGGCGCAGTTGGGTGAACGCTTTTTAAGAAACCTCTATCGAGCTTTGCTGAAAACCCCTCAATTTTTGGGTTTTGTCTACGAAACGAATGGACAGATTGAAGGCTTTATTGCAGGGTCAACACATACAGAAAAGATGATGAAACGGGCCTTTATTCGTCATGCGCCCAGACTAGGGGTGGCCGCGATACTGGGACTGCGCAAATGGTCGGTTGCCTACAAACTCCTTGAAACAGCAAGCTACTTCAATCAGTCCTCGTTGGAACTTGAACACAGCATCAACGCTGAAAGTTTGTTCTGCTCATTTACCCCATCCACGCGCGGCAAACGCATTTCAGGACACATCAACAAAGTACTCTTTGACACGCTGTTGGCTTTGGGTCATAGCAGTGTAAAAATCACAACTGAAACTGACAATGTGGGTGCAAACCGACAGCTTCAAAGCTGGGGATTTATCGACATGGGTCAATTTGAGTTTTATGGAAAGGAAATGGTGTGCTACACCTTAGACTTTGAAAATAGCGACAGAGTCGCTGCAAGAGATTGGCGGTTAAAACGCCAGACCTGATAAATAAACATTCCCTTTGACGGCAGAAACACAAGTCCAACCAAAATGAACAACACAAATCTATTCTGTTGTGCTTTGATAGAAAACCAGTATGAGTGAGGTGACTTAATGTCAAATGACAATAAAGCGGAACCCGGTTCGTATCCCATTCACACAGAAATTAGCCAACCCCAGTTCAGGACTTGTCGTTTGAACGGGGAAATTAATCGCACCATCCACCGCTAATAACTGGAGAACATCATGGGGCAGCTTTATGGAAAAACAGCACTCATTACAGGGTCAACCCGAGGGATAGGACTTGCCATTGCCAAGGCTTTTTTAAACGAAGGTGCTCGTGTGGTCATTTCATCTCGAAAGTCAGATTCAGTATTTTCGGTCGTTGAAAACTTAAAATCGGAGTACGGTGAGAAAGTCATGGGCGTGCCCTGCCATGTGGGCAAAGTTGAAACCCATTCGCTGGTATTTGAAGCCATCCATTCAAAGTTCGGAGCCGTTGACATTCTCATCAACAATGCCGCTGCCAATCCTTTCTTTGGTCCAATGATGAACATCGAATGGGCTGCCTTTGACAAGACTTTTGAAGTCAATATTCGAGGGGTCCTCAGTCTGTCTCGAATATTTGCACGGCAACTCCCTGTCAACAACAACGGAAGCATTGTCAATGTCTCGAGCATTTTTGGCATCGGTGCTGCCCCGTTACAAGGCACCTACGGCATGACCAAAGCGGCTCTCATTTCGATGTCGCAAACGCTGGCTCACGAGTGGGCTCCAATGGGGATTAGAGTCAATGTTATTGCACCAGGATTGGTCGACACACACTTTGCCCAAGCACTGACCAGCAACGAGACCTTGGTCAAACACTACACCGACAGAGCTGCGCTAAAACGGTACGGGCAGCCAGATGAGATCGCAGGAGCTGCCGTCTACTTGGCCTCTAACACGGCTTCATTTGTAACCGGTCAAGTGTTTACCATCGATGGTGGTTACCGCTGTGCCTGAGGCTGTAAATCCACCACAGAAGTAGATCCAAATGCACACTCATTTGATGCTAAGATAAAGCCCAACACCCCCAGAACAGACACAGAGGATTAACCGATGCCCAAAGATCGATATTGGAACAAAAAAACCCCTGAACAACACTGGGATGCCATAGTCATCGGCTCTGGAATGGGTGGCATGACCACAGCCGCCATGTTGGCCCACTTCGGAAAAAAAGTTCTTGTGCTGGAACAGCATTATGTGCCGGGTGGTTTTACACACACCTTTCGACGCAAAGGGTATGAATGGGATGTGGGCGTGCATGCTGTTGGAGAGGTCACACTTCACACTCTCCCAGGTCGTATTTTGCATGCACTTACCGACGGGACATTGGAATGGGCCTCTCTGGGCGAGCATTATGAAGAAATGTATTACCCCGATAATTTCGACATACAGTTTCCCTCACACCCCAAAAGGTTCAAAGAAATACTGCTCGAGAAGTTTCCAGACGAACAGGACGCCATCGACCAGTACTTTGCCCTGATTAAGGATGTGGCAAGCTCAATGCGTTCCTATTATCTGTCTCGGATTCTTCCGAGCTGGGCAAAAAGCATCGGAGACAACATGCTGGCGAAAAAAGCACAGCAGTATCTGGAACAGCGCACTTCGGATGTCATCAATGGGCTGACACAAAATAAACAACTGCGGCACATCATGGTCGCACAGTGGGGCTACTATGGCTCACTGCCCAAGGATTCCTCATTTGCCATGCAGGCCCTTGTGGTCCGTCACTTTTCTCACGGCGGTTATTACCCCGTTGGTGGCTCAAGTCAAATCGCCACACGGCTTTTGAAAACCGTCGCAGACAATGGGGGATGGACAAAAATCTGTGCAGATGTTGAAGAAATCCTCATCGAAAAGAACAAGGCTGTGGGGGTCCGCCTTAAAGATGGAGAAGAAATCAGAGCCCCACAGATAATCTCAGCAGCAGGCGTACTTCCCACGCTGACCCGGCTGCTTCCTGAGGCCGTAAGACAACAAGAGTGGGTTGATTCAATCACCTCCCAACTCAGGCCATCTCCTGCACACCTTTGTCTAAACATTGGCTTTAAAGGTGACATTCGTTCTGCAGGATGTTCTTCCGCCAACAAGTGGTTCTGGAGTGTCTGGTCGATGGAGGAACGAGAGTGGGACTTCGACCTTGAAGAGATTGGCACCTGTCCATTGTTGTACTGTTCATTTCCCTCGCTCAAAGATCCGACGCACGATCCAGGCCCGGAGAACAAGCATACGGGTGAGGTCGTGACTTTTGTCCCTTACGAGACATTTCAAAAATGGGAGGGCACCCCTTGGCGCAAGCGGGGGGAGGATTACAGCGAGCTGAAGACACGGCTACAAGAAGCCATTCTCGAGCAATTCCTGTCTCAAATGCCTGAGCTACGAGAAATGGTGGACTATGTGGAGCTGTCCACGCCGCTATCGACGACCTATTTCAATCGGGCGGCCAAGGGCGCCATTTATGGCATTGAGCCCACTCCAGAACGGTTTCAAAATCCATGGCTGCGACCAAAAAGCCCCATCAAAGGACTCTATCTCTCTGGAAGTGATGTCGCCTCAGTTGGTGTGATTGGAGCCATGATGGGCGGGGTACTTTGTGCGGCAGCTGTTGCACCAACAAAGGCCTTGCCCTTTCTGAAAAAGATGCTTTGAGCCGTTCGCAGCTGTACACCTTCCGAAACCTCGCCTATCAATGAACAGGGTGCCAATGAATCCGTCAAATCAATGTCTATGGTCAAGAAAAATACATAGACTGATCATACCATTGGCATTTGAACTGCTTTGATCACTTCAGCCCGTTTCCTTTCTCTTGAAAACTCCATCTGGCTGAGTTATGATGAGACCGAAAATTGAACTGGAGACACCATGGCGGCCCCCTTTCGCATTTACAATACCCTCAGCAAAAAAATAGAAGATTTCAAACCGGTCAACGCCGGTCAAGTGGGTCTCTATGTGTGTGGTATGACCGTCTATGACCATGCCCATGTGGGTCATGCCCGTGCAATGGTTGTATTTGATGCCTTTGCGAGATACCTTCGTCACCGAGGCTGGAAGGTTAATTTTATTCGAAACTTCACCGATGTGGACGATAAAATCATAAAACGAGCAGCAGAGAAGGGTCAAGAACCAATGGAACTTGCTGAGTTCTACATCAAGTCCTTTCACAATGACGCATCTAATCTTGGCCTTATACAGCCAGACGCTGAACCT